>CALEQS010000001.1 GCA_937907975.1 uncultured Clostridia bacterium
GCTTGAATGGCATTCAAGAGGTCAGCGGTTCGATCCCGCTTATCTCCACCAAAAGCACTGATTTCCTTGGAAATCAGTGCTTTTTCCATATTTCCTTCTCATCGAAAGGAACTGATCTTATGAACGAAACGATCCGGTCGATCCAAAGCCGTTTTTCCTGCCGCCGCTTCTCCTCCCGGAGCGTGCCGGACGAGCTGCTCCAGCAGATCGTGGACGCGGCCAAATACGCTCCCAGCGGCAAAAACGCCCAGGGGTGGTATTTCACTGTGATCCGCACCCCTGAGGGCCGTCAGCTGCTCCGGGATGCCGCCGGCAAGACTCCTCCCCCGGGATTTCCGCAGGGAAAGAAAATGGCCGCGCCCGGTATGCCGGAGGCGGTCATGCAGTGGCCGTTTCAGGGAGATTTCTGCGGCGCTCCCGCCGTTATCATGATCTCCGGCACGCCGGATGTTCCGTGGCCGGAAGTCGGCCCGGTGCTGGCCGCAGAAAACCTGATGATCGCCGCGTCCTCGCTCGGGCTGGCCACCCTGTGGTCCACGGTATTCACCAAAGATCTGTTCCGGGACGCGGAGAGCCTCGCCCTGAAGCCTCGGCTGATCCCGGATGGCTATGACCTGAAAGCCACGATCTTTGTCGGCTATCCCGAAAAGAAACCGCGGTCCCGTCCTCCCCGCCGGGGCGATGTAGAGCGCTGGATCTAATGCTCAAAAAAAAGAAGTCCGCATGAAAATGCGGACTTCTTTTTTACACTTCTTTTTTGTCCTCCCGGGACAGATCCACCACACAGGCGGCGCTGTTTTCGGGGTGATAGGTTGGGACCAAATGGAGCATCAGGTCGAGGTAATCCTCGTTGTTATGCTGACAGACTTCTTTCAGCTGCTCCAGCGCCTTCCAGAACTGCTCCTCGTCGATCTCCAGCGGCTTGCCGATCTGGATCTTTTTATTAGGCGTGCGGCGCAGACCCTCCTCCATCATCAGCTTCTCCTCGTAGAGCTTCTCACCGGGACGCAGGCCGGTATATTCGATCTTGATGTCCACATCGGGCACATGGCCGGACAGCTTGATGAGGTTCCGGGCCAGATCGTCGATTTTGACCGGGTCACCCATATCGAGCACGAAGATCTCGCCGCCCTTGGCATAAGCACCGGCCTGAAGCACCAGACCCACAGCCTCCGGAATGGTCATGAAGTAGCGAATGATGTCGGGGTGGGTCACAGTCACCGGGCCGCCGGCCTGGATCTGCTTTTTAAAGAGCGGGATGACAGATCCATTGCTGCCCAGCACATTGCCAAAGCGCACCGCTACAAAGGTGGTGTCACTGCGGCGGTCCATGGTCTGAATGATAAGCTCGCAGAGGCGCTTGGTGGCACCCATGATATTGGTCGGGTTCACCGCCTTGTCCGTACTGATCATGACAAACTTCCGGCAGCCATGCTTGCTGGCCGCCATGGCGGTCTGGAGCGTGCCGAACACATTGTTTTTGATGGCCTCGCAGGGGCTGGTCTCCATCAACGGGACGTGCTTATGAGCTGCGGCGTGGTAGACGATGTCCGGGTGATACTGGCGGAACACCTGATCCAGCCGTCCCACATCACGGACGGAGCCGATCAGCGTGACCAGATCCAGTGTCGGGTCATTGCGGCGCAGCTCCTGCTGGATCTCATAGGCGTTATTCTCGTAAATATCGAAAATGATGAGCTGCTTTGGGTTATGGCGGGCGATTTGGCGGCACAGCCCGGAGCCAATTGGGGCGCCGCCACCGGGGAACATGACCACCTGGCCCTGCACATAGTCCAGGATCTCCTCAGAGTTGACCTGAATCGGGGCGCGGCCCAACAGATCCTCCACTGCCACATCCTTCAGATCGTTGGTGGTGACCTCGCCGGACACCAGCTGATAAATGCCGGGCAGGATCTTCAGCTCACAGCAGGTCTCCTTGCAGATATTCAGAATATCGCGCTTTTCCTCCGGGGTTGCCGTAGGAATGGCGAAGATGATCTGCTCGATGTCAAAGCGCTTGACTGCCGCCATGATGGACTCCCGGCCGCCCACAACGGGGACGCCGCAGAGAAAGCGGCCGCGCTTTTTCACATCGTCATCAATGACGCAGCGCACGCGGCGGCGGATCTGGCGGGAGTGGTTCAGCTCATTGACCAGCATACGCCCCGCGTCTCCCCCGCCGATCAGCATGACGTTAAGGGGCTGGGAATCATCCGCAATGTCGATATGGTGAAACAGCAGGCGGAACAGGCGGTACGAGAAACGGATACCGACCACCGCAAAAGTCTCCAGCACACCGCCGATGCAGAAATACGAGACCGGCATACGCCAGATCAGCGGCGCGGAGAGCAGCGCGATGTGAGACACCACGATATGGGCACCCACTGAGAGCATACAGGCGATCACCGCCCGCACCAGCTCATTGCTGCCCGCAAACTGCCAGAGACTGCTGTATAATCGCATCAAAACGAAGATAATGATGGTGACGATCGTAAAGGCCGGCGCGCCCCGCATCCAGCCGTCCAGATAGTGCTCCGGGATCATAGACGCCCGGCAGTCAAACCGGAACCAGAGCGCAAAAAGGTAGGCAAGGTTGATGGCCACTATATCAAAGACCACCAGCGCCAGCGAGATCATCTGCCCGCGGAAGATCTCCCGCCTCGGACGATTCTTATGCTGAGAGGAAGGATT
>CALEQS010000002.1 GCA_937907975.1 uncultured Clostridia bacterium
TTGTCGCCCACGGTGCCACCGACTTCGGTGATGCACACATCCACGTTGCTGGTCTTGCCCATGCGGTAGATGCGCTCCTTGATCTCGTTGGTGATGTGGGGGATGACCTGAATGGTGCCGCCGAGGTATTCGCCCTGACGCTCCCGGTTCAGCACGTTCCAGTAGACTTTACCGGATGTGACGGAGGAGTTGACGGTCAGGCTCTCATCGGTAAAGCGCTCGTAGTGCCCCAGATCCAGATCCGTCTCCGCGCCGTCATCGGTGACGAAGACCTCGCCGTGCTGGTAGGGGCTCATGGTGCCCGGGTCCACGTTCAGGTAGGGGTCCAGCTTCTGGTTGGTCACCTTCAGGCCGCGCTCCTTCAGCAGACGGCCCAGGGAAGCGGCGGTGATACCCTTGCCAAGGCCGGAAACCACGCCGCCGGTGACGAAAATGTATTTCACAGACATGGGAAAGCCTCCTTCTGACAAAAATCCAATAGATAATACTATTCTATCAGTTTGCCCCGCCCGCGTCAATGGATTCCGGGGGGAAAACAAAAAACACGTCGGTTGAGAAAGAATAGCAGTTGTGATATGGTTAGTGCAGAAAGAAAATGCTGCGGGAAAGCCCTCTCAGTCAGGATTTGTGCAAACCTGTAGTGCATCGCCCTCTCCGTCACGGCTGACGCCGTGCCACCTCTCCCAGAGGGAGAGGCAAGTCTAAGCTTGCAAGACTTGCCTTGGCTCCCCCTTCGGGGGAGCTGGCAGGCCGTAAGGCCTGACTGAGAGGGCGATGTACTATAAGTCTATGGAAAGTTTAACAGAGAGTGTTTCCCGTTGTCGTTTAAAGTAAAGTGAGGTCTCCTAGATGGTTCCAAAGAATAATGCAATGCTGAACCATGCCAGGGAACTGCGGCGGGATATGACACCGCAGGAGCGGAAACTTTGGTACCTGTTTTTGCGCACCTATCCTGTTAAAATTTATAAACAGCGCATTGTGGAATCTTTTATCGTGGACTTCTACTGCTGCGCGTCGGCTCGATTGGCAATCGAAGTAGACGGTTCTCAGCATTATGAGGAACAAGGGCCGCCTATGACGAGGAGCGAAGCCGGGTATTGGAGAAGCATGGTCTTAAGGTGATTCGTTTTTCCAATGCAGATATTGAACTCCGCTTTCCGGCTGTCTGTGAGCAGATCGACTTGGAGATCAAAACGAGGGTTTAAACGCCCCTCACAACCCCTCAAGTTCCCCTGCCCAGAGGGTGTTGACGGCGTCGGACGGCATCCGCCAGTCGCCGCGGGGGCTGAGGGTGACGGTGCCCACCTTGGGGCCGTCGGGCAGGCAGGAGCGTTTGAACTGCTGATTGAAGAAGCGCCGGTAGAAGTTTTTGAGCCATTTCAGGATGAAGTCCCGCTCGTAGCGGTCTCCCAGGGCGTACAGCGCCAGCCGGAACACCTTTTTGGGCCCGAAGCCCCAGCGCAGGGCGTAGTAGAGGAAGAAATCGTGCAGCTCGTAGGGGCCGACCAGATCCTCGGTTTTCTGGGCGATCTTGCCGTCCACGGCGGGCAGCAGCTCCGGGGAGACGGGGGTGTCCAGAATATCGTCCAGCACGGCGGAGAGCTTCGGCTGCTCCGCCCTTTTGTCGTCGCTGACAAAGGCCACCAGATGGCGCACCAGCGTCTTGGGAATGGAGGCGTTAACGGCATACATGCTCATGTGGTCGCCGTTGTAGGTGGCCCAGCCCAGGGCCAGCTCACTGAGGTCGCCGGTGCCGATGACCAGACCGCCGGACTTGTTGGCCAGATCCATCAGCACCTGGGTGCGCTCCCGGGCCTGTCCGTTTTCAAAGGTGACGGAGTGGTCGTCCATGCTCTGGCCGATGTCCCGGAAGTGGACCTGCACCGCCTCGCCGATGTCCACGCGCCTCAGCCGGGCGCCCAGTTCGTCGGCCAGGATGCAGGCGTTGTCCCGGGTGCGGTCGGTGGTGCCGAAGCAGGGCATGGTGACGGCCAGAATGTCCTTGTGATCCCGGCCCAGCAGGTCGAAGGCGATGGCGGTGATGAGGATGGCCAGCGTGGAGTCCAGTCCGCCGCTCAGACCCACCACGGCGGTCTTGGCGTTGGTGTGCTTCAGGCGCTTGGCCAGCCCCTGAGCGGAGAGCCGCAGGATCTCGGCACACCGCTTCTCCCGGTCGCCCTGGTCGGCGGGCACAAAGGGATCGGGGTCGACATAGCGGGTGAGCGCCGTCTCCCCCTCCTCCAGCTCAAAATAGACCGGATAGACTTCGGCGGCGGTGGGGAACGTATTCATGCGCTGGCGCTCGTGCTCCAGCTTTTCAAAGTCGATCTCGCTGACGGTCAGGCCGGTGCCGAACCGGCGCTCGGCCAGAATGGAGCCGTTCTCCAGAATGAGGTCGTGTCCGGCGTAGATGAGGTCGGTGGAGCTCTCCCCCCAACCCGCGTCGGCGTAAACATAGCCGCAGGCCAGCCGGCCGGAGGTGGCGCTCAGCAGTGTGCGCCGCCACGCCGCCTTGTTGATGATCTCATCGCTGGCGGAGGGATTTAAGATCAGCGTTGCGCCCCCGGCGCACAGCCGGGTGGAGGGGGTGTCCGCCACCCACACGTCCTCGCAGATCTCCACACCCACGGTCAGGGCGGGGAACGATGCACAGCGGAACACCAGAGCTGTGGAAAACTCCACGCTCTCCTGCCCGGCGTAGGAGATGCAGAAGTCGGTGTCTCCAAATTCTGCGCCGCTGGTGAACCAGCGCCCCTCGTAGAACTCCGTGTAGTTGGGAATGTTCGTCTTGGGCACCAGGCCCAGCAGTTCGCCCCTGCAGAACACCGCCGCGCAGTTGTAGAGCTTGCCCCGCACCCGCGCCGGCACGCCGACGCAGGCCAGCAGGTCGAGCTCCTTTGTCTCGGCCATCAGTTCTTTCAGCGCGCGCTCCGCGCCCCGCAGCAGTGTGGACTGCAGGAACAGGTCCGCGCAGGTGTAGCCCGTGAGCCCCAGCTCCGGGAAGCAGACCACCTTGACGCCCTGCTCCGCCGCCTGACGCATCAGCTCGGCCGTCTGTGTTTTATTCCATGCGCAGTCCGCCACCCGTACCTCCGGCGTGGCCGCCGCGACCTTCAAAAATCCATCCCGCATGGGAAGATGCCCCCTTTTCTGAGCGATTCCATAGATACTGTAACTTTACCCTAATTGCGGGGAAATTGCAACCGGGAGGGGAGGTTCGTTGTGCTGTTGTTCGGAGTACTCGGTTTCCTTGTTGTCATTCAGAGTATCCGGCTTTCCTCGCCGTCGTTCAGAGTGCTCGGCTCCCTTCCCTGTCATTCTGAGGCCGCAGGCCGAAGAATCTTACAGCACGGACTTCTACAGGCAGAATGCTTTCCGTCGGAGATAGGTGTTTTAAGATCCTTCGCTCTGCTCAGGATGACAAGAGAGCGAGGGCCTTTCAGGATTAGGACTTGGCTCTCCCTTTGGGAGAGCTGTCACCGAAGGTGACTGAGAGGGCGATGCACTGGCAAGTTTGCGAAAGG
>CALEQS010000003.1 GCA_937907975.1 uncultured Clostridia bacterium
GTCGCTTCGCTCCACAGAATGACATGGGTGGAAATCTGGCTTTATTTCGACAAACTCCAATTTAAACAACGCCCCCGGCCGCTGGTTCATTCTGCGGCCGGGGGCGTTTCGTTTTCATTTATGTTTCTGCTTCTTCTGATTTTTCCACAATTTTCTCCGGCACATTGGGGAGAACTGCGGCGTGGAGCAGCATCCACAGCCCGATGGCGGTGAGGGCCAGCAGGTCGGCGGTGCTGGCGGCGGCGGGCATGGCGGCGAATGCATAGACCCCTGCGGTCAGGGTGAACGTCATGCCGCGCACCGGATCGGCCTTGCCGAAGGACCAGCCCGCCTGGTGATAGAGGGCCAGCGCCGCGGCCATCAGGCAGAGCAGCAGTGCGCCGTAGCGCTCCACGATGGGATCTTTGGACTGGGTGTGGTAGTAGATCACCAGCCAGAAGGCGATGGAAAAACCGGGCAGGAGCGTAAAGAGACTGCGCCGGGATCTTTGCGTGACGATCTGCCACACCATGCCCGCGCCGCCGGCGATCAGCAGAACATCCACCGCCAGCGCGGCAATGCCCGCGCCGGTCTGAACATCACCGGTCAGCCGCAGCAGTGCGGCGGCGCAGAACAGCATACCCGCCAGCACACCCACGAACCGGGCGGGGAAGTTCAAACGCTCAAACAGCCGCCCCGCGGCGTCAATGCTCGCACCGGAGCCCTTCAGGGGCAGGGCACACAGCAGGGCGATGACCGGCACCACCACGAAGAAGATCTTTAAAACAAGCATGGACGCCGTGCCGGGAACGATCAGCCCGGTCAGCGGCTCAAATGCCGTGGTCTGTGCCCAGCACTGCAGGCCAAAACCCGCCGCGCCCAGGAAAACGGCCAGCAGAGGATAGATTCTTTTGTTCATAAATTCACATCCTTGGTGGGATAAGAGATAAAACTTCAGGCTTAATGCCGCACCGAAAGCCGTCCCCTCAAGGGGAAGGTGGCATTTGCGAAGCAAATGACGGATGAGGTGGCAACAAACGGAAAGCTATTCCAGACCTGCCCCCTCATCAGTCTGCTTCGCAGACAGCTTCCCCCCAAGAGGAAGCCTTCGGTAGTCTGTACTGCACCTCAAGGGGTGCTTCTCCACAGTATAGGGGAAGGCTATGACAGTCTCCGCTATACTAACACTTCATTCTACCCCAAATCCAGATTTTTGTCAGCTAGATTTTCAACATCCGTGCCGGAATAATACCAGGTTAAAATTTCCTGCCAGCTTTTTCCCTGTTTTGCCAGGGCATTGGCCCCATACTGGCTCATGCCCACCCCGTGGCCGTAGCCGGTGACGTAGAACACGGCGTTTCCGTCCCGCATCTCCACGCTCAGGCTGGAGGAGCGCAGGGAAAACAGGGTGCGCAGAGTCCGGGTCGGCACCTCCCGGCCGCCAATCTGCACAGCGGTGCTCAGCCCTGCCGCATCGTAGACGGTCGGGCCGATCCACCCGGAGCTGTCCCCGGAAAAGTCGCACCCGGGCACGGCGGCGGTCAGTTTTTCCACAAACTCTGTGGGGGGGACCGTGACCACACTGTAATAGTTTGGCACCTCGTCTCCCTCGGGACTCTCAACGCTCTGGAGGTAGGGCAGTTCCTCGCCGAACACCTCGGCGGCCGAGCGGGTAAAGGCGGCGCTGGCAGCGTGGAACAGTGCCTGAATGGGCGCCCCCTCATAGCAGACCGCCATGCCATCGGTGTCCGCCACCGCCTGTGTGATCTTCGCGCTCAGGGCATCCGCATCCTCGCCAGCCCACTTTTCCACGCGCTCCTCCCGGCTGATCCACGCCTGACAGCACCCCACGTCGTCGCAGAGGTCAGATGCATGGGCGGCGGAGTGGTGCAGCATTTTATAGACCGTGTACGTCCGGGCGGCGGCGGCCTGGGCATTCAGCGCCTGCTGTTCAAATCCCGCCGGCATCTCCGCCGCCACCACGCCCCAGAGGTAGTCCCCCAGCGTCATGGTCTGCTCCTCGCCGCCGATCAACACCGTCAGCGTCACGCTGTCGTCCCACCTGCCGCTCCGGCTTGTCCCCTCGGCTTCGACACCGTTCGACGCCGACACCTCGGGCATGGAGGAGGTGTCCGTATCCACAGCCGCCAACGGCAGTCTGCGCTCCGATGACGGCTCCACATCGCCGCCCTTCAGCAGCGCCCGCCCCAGGCACAGCAGGCCCAGCGCCAGCACCGCGCAGGAGGGCAGAAGAAAGGCCGCCAGAACAAGGCGTATCTCCTTCTTGAATTTTTTTTGCTTTTGAATTTCACGACGCATGATGGGACCTCGATTCTTATGTTTTTACAGCGTTTTCAGTTTTAAAGTTTGAATATCCTCTCGCAGGATTTTACAGTAATGCACCGCTCCCGAAAGCCTTCCCCTTGAGGGGTGATTCCCCACTGTGTGGGGAAATGGCCGAAGGCCAAAAGGGCCGGATGAGGTGGCGATGAAAGGAAATTCTCCTAAACCTGCCCCCTCATCAGTCGCCTACGGCGACAGCTTTCCCCCCCCCAGGGGGGAAGCCTTTAGCTGTCTGCACCGCACTGCTCGCAATGCATAATCCGTTTTCTTTTCCTGCATTTTCGTTGACAGCGCCGGTTCAAAAGGCTATACTATTAAGTACACGCCTATTTGGAGAAAGAGAAAGGGGCCGCGCAGCAATGCAGGACAATCTGTATTTTCATTCAAAAGAGGACGCTCAGGCGTTCCTGACGGAATTGACTCATATTTACCCGGACAATAACAAGATCAGCCGCAGCCAGGATCACGGCGCGGACATCAAGTGGGGCCTGCGCAATGCCGACGGCACCGGCGTCATGGCCGGCCTGACCCAGGTCGGCTCCGTTATGGGCTACTACATGGAGGACGGCGAGAAGGTCCCCATGCCCGGCAAGCTCTACTACCGCGGCATCAATGTGGAGGATCTGATCCACGGCTTTGTCTCCGAAAACCGCTTTGGCTTTGAGGAGACGGCGTTCCTGCTGCTCATGGGCCGCCTGCCCAACCGCGAGGAGCTGGGCAAGTTCACCGAGCTGCTGTGCGAGATGCGCCCCCTGCCCCCCATGTTCACCGAGGATATGATCCTGAAGGCCCCGTCGAGCAACGTGATGAACAAGATCGCCCGCAGTGTGCTGGCTCTCTATTCCTACGATGACAAGGCCGAAGTTATGACTCTGGAGAACGAGCTGCGTCAGGCCATCTCCCTCATCGCCCGCACCCCCATGATCGTGGCCCACGCCTACGCCGCCAAGCGGTGCTATTTCGACGGCGACTCCCTCTACCTCCACCGGGCGCAGGACGGAATGTCTCTGGCCGAGAACTTCCTCTACGCCGTGCGCAAGGACAATAAATTCACCGACAGCGAGGCCAAGCTGCTGGACCTCTGCCTCGTGCTCCACGCCGAGCACGGCGGCGGCAACAACAGCGCCTTCACCTGCCGCGTCATCTCCTCCTCCCACACCGACTTCTATTCCTCCATTGCGGCGGCCGTCGGCTCCCTGAAGGGCCCCCGCCACGGCGGCGCCAACATCCGCGCCAAGCAGATGCTGGACGTGGTGGCCGAGAACGTGGGCGACTGGAAGGACGACGAGGAAGTGCAGAGCGTGCTCAGCCGCATCATCCACAAGGAGCTGGGCGACGGCAGCGGCCTCATTTACGGCATGGGCCACGCCATCTACACCATGAGCGACCCCCGTTCCGTCATTCTGCGCAAGTTTGCCCGGAATCTGGCCGAGGAGAAGGGCATGACCGACCAGCTGGAGCTGGTGGAGTCCGTGGAGCGGCTCGCCCCCGGCGTGTTCGCCAAGGAGACCGGCCACGACAAGATGCTCTGCGCCAACGTGGATCTGTACTCCGGCTTTGTCTATCAGATGCTGGACATCCCCGAGGAGCTCTACACCCCCCTGTTCGCCACCGCCCGCATGGTGGGCTGGTGCGCCCACCGGCTGGAGGAGGTCTACACCCCCGGCAACAAGATCATCCGCCCCGCCTACAAGGCCGTCGCCCCCAAGCGCCCCTTCGTGCCCCTGGCTCAGCGGGATTAAAAAGAAAAGTTTTCAACAGATCAAATGCCCCCGCTGTGGAAGTTTTTCGCTCCACAGCGGGGGTTTGTTGGTTTGCTGCGCACCAAACTCGGCTCCTCCTCTGGGGGAGCTGGCTGCGCCGCTGACGCATTTCTGTTTCGGGCTCACTCACCGAGGGTAAGCCTTTCGGAAGTGCTGCACAAACCTACAACCCCAAATTTGCCCCCGCTTGGATCCCGCCTTCCCAGCCCCTGCGAAGCCCATTTGGCATCGAACATTCATCGAACATCCACTCTATGAAAGTCTGTATGCTCTGTCCTGCAAGCCCTATAATCCTTGAAGCAGAGCGTTTTCCACAGTTTGCACAGAGTTTTGCACACCCCGGTGTAAAACTCTGTGTGGATAATTCGGTGCATGATGTGGAGAAATGCAAAAAAGTGACCCGAGCACCCCCGTCGATTCGACGAAAGCCGACGCACCTGACAGCGTCCGGGAATTTACGGCGCAAAAACTTGCCAAGCGGGTGCTTTGGTTCTATAATGTATTGTATCAGTCTCTCCGCCTTCCATTCGGGCGGAGCGTACAAGGAGGAACCCATATCATGGGAGAAAAGAAAAAATTCTATATCACCACGCCGATCTACTACCCCTCTGACAAGCTGCACATCGGCCACACCTACTGCACCGTGGCCGCTGACGCCATGGCGCGCTACAAGCGGCTTCAGGGCTACGAAGTGATGTTCCTGACCGGCACCGATGAGCACGGCCAGAAGATCGAGGACAAGGCCGCCGCCGCCGGGATCACCCCCCAGCAGTTCGTGGACAACATCGTCACCGGCGAGAAGGGCATTCTGGACCTGTGGAAGCTGATGAACATCTCCAACGACCGCTTCATCCGCACCACCGACGA
>CALEQS010000004.1 GCA_937907975.1 uncultured Clostridia bacterium
CGGGCTTTTTATTGTCAGCCGGGTATTTCTGAGAGAATAGGTCGGATTTCTCAGCAAGCTAAACGCCCCTGCGATGGAAACCATCGCAGGGGCGTTTTTGTACTTACTTCTTTTGTACTTACTTCTTAAGGAAGGGAGTATAGGTGTTGTCGTTGTCCAGAGTCTCATAGGGCTCAGGCCAGGGCACAGTGTTCTGAGGAGTGCTCAGTACGGAATAGGGCATATGCATGGGGCCGGGATCGGTGACAGGGGGGCAGCCCAGCGTGGGGGGCATCATCTCGCCGGGGTTGGGGGAGGTGATGCGGGCATATTCATCTGCAGCCCAGTTGGTGTGATCCATATCGCCCACCAGATCGGGGCAAACGTGCTCATGCAGGTACTTCCACTCGCCGTCCTCGCAGACGAAGTCGGAGCCATAGCGCTCCCACAGAACGTGGCAGTACTTGGGGGAGCGGTGCACCTTGCCGTCCTCGCCCTTGTCAGCGGTCAGGCGGGAGTGGATGACACCGGGGGTGATGAAGCAGCCGCGGGCGCTCTGGCCATCGGCGGCGACCTCAATGACATCGGTGACCAGCGTGTGGACGGAGCACTCCATCAGGGGACGGGGATCCTTGCCGGTGACCTCAGGATAAACTTCCATCAGGTCGAGCATATTTTCCATGCACATTCTGTCGTAGTCGCCTACGCTGCCGTGGTAGACCTGATCAAAGCCGCGCATACGGCCGAAGGCGTGGGCCCAGGAGCAGTCGTCGCTGCGGGACCAGATCACGCTCCACTCGCCGGTGGCGTCGGCACGGCCATGCAGATAGGCGTGCTTGGCCTTGACGTTCTCCACCTGCTGGCTGGCGTCCGCGTTGCGGATGCGCTCATGCAGAGTCAGTTCTCTCATCAGAAATTACCTCCTTCACCGGCGCCGAAGTGATACTCGGTCTTCTCGGGGTAGCCCTCGGGGCCATAGCTCAGCTCATCGCTCCAGGTCTCATAGTCCTCGGGCGGAGCGGGGTAGTTGTCCCACCAGTTGAAGGTGGCGTCATGCGTGATCATGGGGATGGTGGGGGTGCCAAACTCCACGGCCACGGGGTCGGTGGCGTAGTCCAGGTAGACGGGATGATCGCCGTAGGTATCACCGGCCTCGCAGGTGACATCGTTGGCCTCCACGATGTGCCAGATCTTCCAGGCATCGCCCTCCTTGACAAAGTCGATGGCGACCTTGCCGGTGTTCCACATGGCCAGCGCGGTGCCGTCGCCGTTGGGCTTGGTGTCCTGACCGATGGAGTACCACAGGCCCTTGGCGGTCTTGCCGTCGCCGGCCAGCTTCACCAGACCGGTGGAGATGGGGTGGGCGTTCATGGTGCCCACGCCGTCACCCAGGTCGGCGGCGTGCTTGGTCACATAGTAGGCGCGGATGTTGTCCAGCCCCACATAGTAGCCGGTGTTTTTGCCGAAGGAGGCGGTCTTGGTGTGCTCGCTCTCGGAGACCCACAGTTCGTCGAGTTCCTTCTCGCGCCACTCGTTGATCATGTAGTAGACGCGCTTGTTGGCCAGTTTCTTGACCTCTTCAATGTCGGTGACCCGGCGGATCAGCTCGTCATCGGTATACTCGTGCTTGACTTTCTTGCTCATTTTACGCGCTCCTCCTTTCAAATGCCGTAGCTGAAGGTATCAGCGAAGGTGTTGTAGGGTTCGGGGATCTGGGGAGCGTCGGTGTGAGGACGCGCGGGGGTGTAGAGGGCGCGGATGTTCTTGCTGACCGTGTACTCGGGGTACTTGAACTCGCCCAGCTCGGCGAACTCAGGCAGCTCGGGCAGCGGCTGCTTCTCCTTGCCCCAGCTCTGGCCGCAGATGCAGTCCACATCGTTGGTATAGCTCATATGCCAGATCTTCCAGCCATCCTCGGTGCGGACGAAGTCAACGGCGAAATAACCCCAGGTCCAGTTGGCCACAGGGCCGCAGGCCTCCACGTCGTTGTAAGCACCCTGGCAGTGCCACAGGCCCTTGGCGGTCTTGCCGTCAGCGGCGACTTCGATGACAGGGGAGGACAGGGGCTTGACCTTGAAGGGGCCGACGCCGTAGATCTCGTCCTCGCTCTTGCCGCCCAGCTGCTCGGGGAAGCGCTTCTGCAGCAGACGGGCGACCAGCTTGTTGCGCTCGCAGCAGGCCGCGTAGTAGGCCTTGACGGCCTCGGTGCCCACATAGGCGCCGTCGTTAAAGATCAGGCAGATGTCGTCGCCGGAGGTCCAGAACAGGTCAAAGATGTCCTGCTCCCGGTTGAGGATCAGGCAGTTGGCATACTTGCCCATCAGGTTCTTCAGGGCGCGCTGGTCTTCCCAGCGCTGAGTCAGCTGCTCAGTGGTGAATGTTGCCATGGATCATGCTCCTTTCAGATTTTTGCATGAGGATAAACAATTTTAGTTCAGGCTTGTCCGCGCGTTACAGGCCCACATTGACCACGGCGTCATAGCCGTCGCGGGTGGCCTGACCGATCTGGCGGGCGCGGGTGGCGTCGCCGCAGACATAAAACTCGGTGCAGTATTTGGAGAGACGCTCCACCTCGGCGGAGCGGGGGCGCATACCGGCGCACATGACCACAGTGTCGGCGGGGAACTTGACTTCTTTTCCCTCCGCATCCACGGCGCTGACACCTTCGGCGTCGATGCCGGTGCAGCGGAAGCCGGTGGCGGTGTGCAGGGTCTCGGCCACTTCGATCTCATGGAGCACGCTCAGGCGGTGCATCCGTCCGCAGTCCGGGCACAGCTCCGTCTGCATCTCCAGAATGGTCACCTCGTGGCCCTCCTTGGCCAGCTCAATGCCCTCCTCACAGCCGATCAGGCCGCCGCCGATGACGACCACTTTATGGCCGACCCGGGGATCTGCGCGCTTGAGCTCTGCACCGAACACCACGTTCTCGCCGTTGGCACCGGGCACGGGCAGCGCCCAGGGATCGGCGCCCACGCAGGCGATGATGGCGTCGGGCTTCACCTCGGCCACCAGCTCGTCCGTGACGACAGTGTTGAGGCGCACGTCCACCGGCAGAGCCATGACCTTTGCGGCGGTCATGTCGCGGTAGCGGCGGATGTTGGCCTTGAAGTCGGCGTTGTCGGCGTACTTCAGGCCGCCCAGTTTGTCACTCTTTTCCACCAGCGTGACCTTGTGGCCGCGCTCACAGGCGGTGATGGCCGCCTGCATACCGGCAGGGCCGCCGCCCACGATGAGCAGGTTTTTGTGCTCCCGGGTGGGGATGGGATGGAAATACTCGGTCTCGCGGCCAATGTAAGGGTTGACGGCACAGCGCATGGTCTTGTTGCGCATCATGCCGCTCTGGCACTCACCGCAGCGCAGGCAGGGGGTGATGTCCGCCACCTTGCCGCGCATGATCTTGCGGGGCAGGAAGGGGTCGGCGATGAGGGCGCGGCCCATGGCGATGCAGTCCACGCCGCTCTCCTCCAGAAATGCCTCCATCTTATCGGGTTCGGAGAAGGCGCCCACGGTGACCACAGGGGTCTTGACGTGCTTCTTGATCTCAGCGGCCAGACCGGAGTTTTCACCGTGCTTCTGGAAAGCACCGGGATGCATGAGCACGCAGGAATACTCGTCCTGCTGGGAACCGGCGGAGACATGGATCAGATCCACCTTGCCGTCCAGTGCCTTGGCGATCTCAATGCCGGTCTGGATGTCGTAGCCGCCGGGCATACGCTCGGAACCGGAGATGCGGATGTCGATGGGGAAGGCGCGGCCGACAGCGGCGCGGACCTTTTCCACTACCAGCAGAGGAAAGCGCATCCGGTTTTCCAGGCTGCCGCCCCATTTGTCAGTGCGGTGGTTGGTGATCTCAGAGATGAACTGATGCAGCAGCCAGCCGTGACCGGCGTGGATCATGACCATGTCGAAGCCGCAAGCCTTGGCCGTGGCGGCCGCCTCGGCGAACTTGTCTGCAATCTCGTAGATCTGCTCCTCGGTCATCTCCTTGACCTCGTCGCCCCAGTCGTCCACATAGCCGGAGGGGCCGATGGCGTTCTTGCCGCCGATGAACACCGGGTCGCAAAGCGCTCCGCCGTGGTCGATCTCAATCTCAGCGGCGGCACCGCCGGAGTGGATGGCGTCGGCCATCTTGACCAGATAGGGAATGGCGGTGGGATCATCCAGACCGACCTGCATGGGATGGCTGCGGCCGGTGGACAGATCGACGATGACATCACCCACGCTGACCAGGGCCACACCGCCGGCGGCCTTCAGCTTGTAATAGTTGATGTTGTCGTCGCTGTAGTGCTCGCCGGGGCCCAGCTCGGCCATGGAGGTGGGGGCGGAGAGCATACGGTTCTTCAGCCGCAGACTGGCCACTTGCAGCGGCTGGAGCAGCTTTTCGTAAGATGCCATAAAAATATCTCCTTTCCAAAAGAATTTCTATTACACAATTACAAGTATAGCAAAGCCGAAGAGAAAAGTGCAACAACGAAACAGGGTGAACGGAACAACCTGACGTAGTAAGTGGGGGGATCGGCGCAAAGCCTTGAAATTGCAGGGATTATTGAGAAAAGCACACAACTGGACGTGGTGAGAACACAACAAAATGGAACGCCTGCGCATTCAAATGCGGGTGTTCCAGAAAATTAGTATTCAAATGTTTCGCAGAAGGTGCGGTAGGGGACCGGCGGTTCCGGCTGCTGAGGGGCGATGGAATCGCTGGCGTAGGCGTAATGGAAGGTGGTGGGGCCGTCCGGGATGATGGGCATTCCGTGTGGGCGTACTGTCTCCCCTGCGGCGGCGCGGGCGTTCCACTCGTCGATCATCTCCTGGGTGGTGCCCCGGTCCATGGGAGCTGCATTGGCCACAGGATCGTGGTCGAAGTCAGTGCGCCACAGATCGCAGACGTGCAGGTGCCATACCCGCCACCCCTGCTCGGTGCGGATGAAGTCCACGGCATATTTGCCGGAGTCCCAGGTGAAGGAGCGGCCCTCCTCGGCTCCCTCATCGTGGAGCATCAGGATCGCGCCGGTGGACATCCACATTCCCTTGGCAGTCTGATTGTCCTCGGCCACTTCCAGCACCGGGGTGGTGATCTGGTGGATCTCCAGCAGGCCGGGATGGCACGCGCCGGTGCCGCCGGTGAACAGCTCGGTCATAGCGTCGAAAAATTCCAGCGATTTCTTTGCGCCGAACACGCCCAGCGGGCCGTATTCGCACCGGGCGTCCGGCAGCCACCACGCAAACAGCTCCCGCCCAATGCGGCTCATCTGGCCGCCGGTGTGGTAATACTGATAGCGGCCCATCAGGTTCATAATGTCGGTCCGGGACTGCTGGCGCTCCAGCAGATGCTGCATTTCCTCCATCGTCATAAGGTCATCCTCCTCTGTTCTGATTTTCTCCAGTGTAGCATAGAGCGGCGTAAAAAAGCAACTGCGGAACCATAAAGATGGCTCCGCAGTAAATTTAAAGTTATTCGACGGGATAGTCGATCACATCGACCTTTTCCATGTAAGGCTGGGAGAAGGCGAGAAAATCCGCATGGGCCTGAGAGGCCGGGTAGGCGGCGCAGTCGTCCTCATTGGCAAAGGTGATGATCTGAATGAGGTCATAAAACTGCACGGCCCCGTCCGGGGAGGCGTCCGGGCCGCCCAGAGGCTTGGTGCCGATCTCGCAGTCGAGGATGGTGGGCAGCTTGCGGGGAAGGGCGCGCAGCTGAGCGCCCAGCGCGATCACCATTTCAGGCGCACGGTATTCCGGCTTGAGCTGGAACAGGGAGACATGACGCATTTTCATGGCGTTACATCTGCATTCCGCCGCAGACGGGCAGAGCCATGCCGGTGATGTGGCCGGCCATATTGGAGCAGAGGTAGACCACGCTGTCCGCCACATCCTGGGTGGTGCCCAGCTTGCCCATGGGGATGACGTGCTCTTTCAGGAACTCGGTGTCCTGACTGCCCGCAGCCACGCTGTCCGCCATCAGGTTAGTGCCCTCGGTGGGGCCGGGGCAGATGACGTTGACCCGGATGCCGGCCTTGGCGTTCTCCACGGCGGCGGTCTGGGTGATGGCGATCACGCCCGCCTTGGAGGGACCGTAGGCGCCGAACATGGGTGCCATGTGCAGACCGCCGATGGAGGAGGTGTTGACGATGGCTCCGCAGCCCTGCTTCTGCATCTGGATGAGCTCATACTTCAGGCAGTGGAACACGCCCTTCAGGTTGGTGTCAATGACCTTGTCCCAGTCGCCTTCGGTGACCTCAGTCAGGGGCACGAAGGGAATGTGGACGCCGTCCGCGCCGCAGCCGGCGTTGTTGAAGGCAAAGTCGATGCTTCCCCAGGCCGCCACGGTGGCGTCAATGGCGGCCTTGACACTCGCGTCGTCGGCCACGTCGCAGGAGACGAACATGGCGTCGCCGCCGGCCTCTTTCACCAGGCGGACGGTCTCTCCGCCAGCGTCAGGACGGCGGGCGGCCACGGCCACTTTGCAGCCCAGACCGCCGAAGCGGACGGCCACAGCCCGGCCCATGCCGGAGGCGGCGCCGGTGACAAACAGAACTTTGTTCTTGAATTCTTCAAACATAAATAACGCTCCTTTTCGGGTCATTTTTTTTTTGCTTTGTTTGCAGTATAGCAAGGTTCTGATCAAAAGTAAAATAAATCCTGACCGAAAGAGTATAACTGCCGGGATATACCTTTACGCCAGCGCATCGTAGCCCAGTTTGTGGATCAGTGCTTCTTCCTCTGTGAGAACATCCACTAAAAAGTTCTGAAATAACTGGGCTGACTGGGGGAAAGACTGACTTTTCAGTACACC
>CALEQS010000005.1 GCA_937907975.1 uncultured Clostridia bacterium
TGCTGTGCAAAATGAAGGGCGTCTGGACCTATACGATCCAGCTTTTCACCAACTACCGCCCCTATCAGAAGATCATCCGCAAGACCCGCCACCTCAGCGAATACCAGAGCACCGTTCAGTCCCTGTTCCACAATGAGGATCTGATCCCGAACGCCGGGTATGATCCGGAAGCGTGAGGATAAAGGAAAGCATGAATTTACAGCATCTGAAATACGCCATCACTGTGGCGGAGTTCCACTCCATCAATAAGGCCGCGGATGCGCTCTACATCAGCCAGCCCAACCTCTCCCGGGCCATCCGGGAGCTGGAGCAGGAGATCGGCATCACCATTTTCAAGCGCACCCCCCAGGGCGTCAGCCTCACCTTCAGCGGCGAGGAATTTCTCTTTCACGCCCGGGCCATTTTGGCCGAGGTGGAGCAGATCCAGCGCATCGGTGAGGGCGGCGCCACCATCCAGCGTTTCAGTCTGTGTGCGCCCCGGGCAGGCTATATCTCCAGCGCTTTCACCCGCTTTCTTGCCCTGCTGGACAGCACCCGCCGGATGCTGGTGGACTACAAGGAGACCAGCTCCATCGGCGTTTTGCAGAGCGTGCTGACCGGCGGATTTCATCTTGGCATTCTCCGCTACCAGATCGCAGTGGAGCCCTATTTTCAGGCGCTGTTTCAGGAGCAGGGCCTGCTCACCCGCCACGTCTGTGAATTCGTCTATCTGGCGGCCATGAGCCGGGACAACCCACTGGCCCAGAAGGAGGAGCTCCGCTTCGACGATCTGAAGCCGCTGACCGAGATCACCCACGGAGACTCCTACATTCTCACCCCCGCCCGACAGGTGCCGGAGCAGGAGGCCCAGGTAGGCACGGACCGGAAGATCCATGTCTACGACAGCATGGGTCAGCTGGCCATGCTCCGCCAGATCCCCGGCACCTTCATGATGGTCTACCCGCTGGAGGACGAGCTGCTGGAGCGCTACGGCCTGGTACAGAAACGGGTGGTGGACTTTGCTGAACCCTGCCGGGATGTACTGGTGCACAAAAAGGACTACCGCTTCTCCGCCCTCGACAAGCTGTTTTTGAAAGAGCTCGATTACGCCCGATAATGAAACCGGCCCGCACCGTACGGCGCGGGCCGGTTTTTGTTATATCAGCGCTGATATAACCCCCTGCAAAAGCCATATAGCTCCGCTGTTGACTTCCGCTCACTTTGTTAATAAAATAACAATCAAAGGAGCGCGGCGCGCAGCGCTCAGAACTTTGTCCTAAATTCACGATTCTGTTATTAGTTTTGTGGAAAAAGACAAGCATTTCCCCGCTGGTTTCCGATAAAATATCAGCACAGCGGAACCAAGCTCCGTTCATGACCGGCCGCATCCCCCCTGCGGACGAAACGACATAGGAGGTAATTATTATGGCAAGATTCACTCTCCCCCGGGACCTGTACCATGGCAAGGGCGCTCTGGAAGCGCTGAAGACCTTTGAGGGCAAAAAGGCTATCATCTGCGTCGGCGGCGGTTCCATGAAGAAGTTCGGCTTCCTGGACCGGGCAGTCAGCTACCTGAAGGAAGCCGGCATGGAAGTCCAGCTGTTTGAAGGCATTGAGCCCGATCCCAGCGTGGAGACCGTCATGAAGGGCGCGGCGGCCATGGAGGCCTTCCAGCCTGACTGGATCATTGCCATGGGCGGCGGCTCCCCCATCGACGCGGCCAAGGCCATGTGGATCAAGTACGAATATCCCGACATCACCTTTGAGGATATGTGCAAGGTGTTCGGCATTCCCAAGCTGAGAAAAAAGGCCCATTTCTGCGCCATCTCCTCCACCTCCGGCACCGCCACCGAGGTC
>CALEQS010000006.1 GCA_937907975.1 uncultured Clostridia bacterium
CTCGTAGACAATGTCCAGCTTTGGCTTGAACAGCTTCAGAAACGCATTTTCCGGTGTGGGCTGATCAAAGAACTCATCATTGATATATAATTGAAGCACATCGCCCACCTTGAGCCGGGTGTCCCGCTGGGCCCGGGCGCCGTTGAGCTTGACCCGCTTGATGCGGATGTATTTCTGTGCCAGCGGAGCGGGCAGAAGGGGAAGGGTCTTGGCCATCCAGCGGTCCAGCCGCTGTCCGGCGTCGTTCTTCCCAATGGTGAATTCCTTCATAGGGGCAAATCCTCCCAAACTAACAGCTTACCCTATATTATAGCAGATTATACGGGGGATGAACAGGATACGGACAGAATTCTTTTGCAGGCCTCTTTCGGAAATTCAGAGGAAAAAGTGCAAAAAGTATTTGACACATCCCGCCCCTTGCAGTATAATACAACTTGTGCCGTTATGCGAGGTGTGCTATGCTTCTTGATTTAAAACAAATCATCCAGCGTCCCGGCGAGGCGCTGCCCTTTGAATTTGATCTGGATCTCTCTGATCTGGAGTTCTATGGCATCTGTCCGATCGCCGAACCCGTCCACGTCACCGGCGAGGTGAAGAACCACGCAGGTCTGCTGGTCATGACTGGCAGAGCCGAGACCGTCCTTCACGTCAACTGTGACCGCTGCGGAAAACCCTTCCTCAAGCCCATGTCGCTCGACTTTGAGCATATGCTGGCCGATCATCTGGAAGATGAGGAGAACGAGAATGACGAGATCGTTCTGCTTCAGGGAACCGTTCTGGACGTCAGTGACGCCGTGACCGATGACATGGTATACGGCATGGACAGCAGTAACTTCTGCAAAGAGGACTGCAAGGGCCGCTGTTTCCGCTGTGGCAAGGATCTGAATGAAGGTCCCTGCGACTGCAAGCCGGAGCTCGATCCCCGTATGGCCGTGCTAGCCAAGCTGCTGAAAAAAGAGGAGGAGAACTGACTCCTTCCCGGCATTTTAATTCGTTAGTCTCCCGAAAGGGCTGAAATAGGAGGTGTCATAGAGTATGGCAGTCCCAAAGGCAAAAGTGTCCAAGGCTCGTCGCGATAAGAGACGCAGCAACGTCTGGAAGCTGGAGAATCCCGGTGTCCTGACCTGCCCCAAGTGCGGCGCTCCCCGTCTCCCGCATCGCATCTGCACGTCCTGCTGGACCTACAATGGCCGCGATTACAGCAAGAACGCTGAGGCGGCAAAGTAAGTTAATTATGACTTGAGTAATGAGCCTGCCCGCGCCATGCGGCGGGCTCTTTACTTTTGCCCGGTTTTCGGATAAAATAATAAACTGTACCAATATGCGCATATGCGCAGGTTATTTTGAAAGCGCATAGTTTCCCTTCAAACCATCGGGAGCATCGGCTGAGCTTTATGCTCCCGCGACCAAATAAAGGAAGTGAATTGATATGAAGCCTATCGTTGCCATCGTGGGCCGCCCCAACGTGGGAAAGTCCATGCTGTTTAACCGCCTGGCCGGTCAGCGCCTGTCCATTGTGGAGGACACCCCCGGCGTTACCCGCGACCGCCTTTACGCCGACTGTGAGTGGGGCGGACGCACCTTCACCATCGTGGACACCGGCGGCATTGAGCCCAATACCGACAGCGAGATCCTGCAGTTCATGCGCGATCAGGCGGAGCTGGCCATCCAGAACGCCAATGTGATCGTGCTGGTGTGCGACATCCGCACCGGCGTCACCGCCGCGGATCAGGACGTGGCCAATATGCTGCTGCGCTCCAAGAAGCCGGTGGTGCTGGCCGTCAATAAGGCCGACTCCGTGGGCGAGCCTGACCCGGTGTTTTATGAATTTTATAATCTGGGCCTGGGTGATCCCATTGCCGTCTCCGCCGTTCACGGCCACGGCACTGGCGACCTGCTGGATGAGTGCCTGAAGTATTTCCCGCCGGAGGACGAGGACGACACTGACGATGATGTCATCAAGGTGGCGGTTATCGGCAAGCCCAACGCGGGCAAATCCTCCCTCATCAACCGGATTCTGGGCGAGGAGCGGGTCATTGTCAGCAATATGGCCGGCACCACCCGTGATGCGGTCGACTCCTACTTTGAGAATGATAAGGGCAAGTATCTCTTTATTGACACTGCCGGTATGCGCAAGAAATCCAAGGTGGTGGACCGGGTGGAAAAGTTCTCCGTCCTGCGAGCCACCATGGCCATCGATCGGGCAGATGTCTGCCTGATCATGATCGACGCGAACGAAGGCGTCACGGAGCAGGACACCAAGGTGGCCGGTCTGGCCCACGAGGCGGGCAAGGCCTGCATCATCGTGGTCAACAAGTGGGACCTGGTGGAGAAAGACGGCAAGACCATGGACAAGATGCGTCAGGCCATCCGGGCAGATCTGGGCTATATGACCTATGCCCCCATCGTCTTTATCTCCGCCCTGACCGGCCAGCGGGTAGACCGCATCTTCGAGCTCATCAACTATGTCAATGAGCAGGCCACGATGCGCATCAAGACCGGCGTGCTGAACTCCCTGCTGGCTGACGCCACCATTCGTGTCCAGCCGCCTACGGACAAAGGCCGCCGCCTGAAGATCTACTATATGACTCAGATCGGCGTCCGCCCGCCCCATTTTGTGATCTTCTGCAACGATGCCAGACTGTTCCACTTCTCCTACCAGCGTTATCTGGAAAACCAGATCCGCGACACCTTCGGCATGGAGGGCACGCCCATTCGGCTGACCATCCGTCAGAAGGGTGAGAAGGAGGAAGAGTGATCCATGGCAGTTGTTTACATTGCACTGACGGTGCTGGCCGGATACTTCCTCGGCTGCATCAACGGCGCACTGCTGGTGAGCAAGTATATCCTGCATGATGATGTGCGTGATCACGGCAGCGGCAACGCGGGACTCACCAACTTCCACCGGGTGTTCGGCGGAAAGCTGACCATCGTGGTGGTGCTGTGCGATATGCTCAAGGCGGTGTGCGCCGTTCTGGTGGGCCAGCTGCTGATGGGCCATTTCCTCGGCTTGCTCGTGCTGGGCAAATATGTTGCCGGCCTTTCCTGTATGCTGGGGCATATGTTTCCCTGTATGTTCCACTTCAAGGGCGGCAAGGGCATTCTGTCCGGCGGCGCCATCGCACTGATGATGGACTGGCGCATTGCCGTGGTGGTCTGGGGCCTCTTTGTCGTGTTGGTCGCTCTGACCCGCATGGTGTCTGTGGGTTCTCTGGCTGCCGGTGTGGCCTTTGCCATTATGACCGCCGTGGTCTACCGTAGTCTGCCGGTCACGATCCTGGGCATCATCATCGGCGTTCTGGTGGTCTGGGGCCACCGGAGCAATATCGGCCGTATTCTGCGGGGGGAGGAGAACACCCTTCACCTGCACCATAAAAACAGTGATTCGGAGGGTTCTAAATGAGAGTCTGTGTACTGGGCAGCGGCGGCTGGGGCACTGCGCTGGCGCTGGTCCTGCTGGAAAACGGCCACGACGTCAGCCTGTGGTCCTTCAGCGAGGAAGAATATGCCTCCATTGCCGCGCACCGGGAGAACCCGATGCTGAAGGGCGTGCCTCTGCCGGAAACGCTTCGGCTTACCTATGACATGAATGCCGCCGCCGACTGCGACGTCGTTGTGCTGGCGACGCCCTCCTTTGCCGTGCGCACCACGGCCCGGAAGCTCCGGGACATCATAAAGCCCGGCACCGTGGTGGTCAGCGTAGCCAAGGGAATTGAGGACGGCACCTCCAAACGGCTGAGTGAGGCCGTAGGGGAGGAGCTGGACGCGAGCTGCCCTGTGGTGGTGCTCTGCGGGCCCACCCACGCCGAGGAGGTCGGCCGGGGCCTGCCCAGCGCCATCGTTGCCGCATCCAAAAATCAGAAGGCCGCAGAGCTTGTACAGGATCTGTTTATGAACAACCGCTTCCGGGTCTATACTTCTTCTGACGTGGTGGGCGCAGAGATCGGCGCGGCGCTGAAAAACGTCATCGCCCTCTGTGCCGGCATCAGCGACGGCATGGGCTTCGGCGACAATACCCGGGCCATGCTCATGACCCGGGGCTTGACGGAGATCGCCCGGCTGGGTGTGGCACTGGGCGGAAAGCAGTCCACCTTTGCCGGCCTGACCGGCGTGGGCGACCTGATCGTCACCTGCACCTCCATGCACTCCCGCAACCACCGGGCGGGCATCCTGATCGGTCAGGGTGTGGAGCCGCAGGAGGCTGTCAAGCAGATCGGGGCCGTCGTGGAGGGTTTCTATGCCGCCAAGACCGCCCGGGCGCTGGCCCATAAGCATGGCGTGGAAATGCCTATCACTGAGGCGGCCTATTCCGTCCTCTATGAGGGAATGGCGCCCAAGGACGCGCTGACCAGCCTGATGAGCCGGAATAAGAAACATGAGACGGAGGACGCCTGGCGTTTCTTCTGAGCGTAGAGAACATAAAAAGAAACGGGAGCGAAACCAACTGGTTTCGCTCCCGTTTTCTTATGCTTTTATGGGTGCATGATGAGCTTGCCGATGATCTTTCCGGCGTCCAGCAGCTCATGGGCCTGCCGGGCCTCAGAGAGGGGCAGATCCTTGTAGACGAGGGGCTTGACCCGCCCGTCCCGGATCATCTCAAAGCACTTCTGTGCATTGGCCAGCCGCCGCTCCGGTTTGTCATCAAACGCATGGAAGGAGAAGCACCGAATGGCGTTTCCATGCCATGCGCGCTTGATGATGGTGTCCAGCTGATCCAGTTCCGGGGAGCCCTTCAGCCAGTTGTAGAGCACTATCTGGCCAAAATCTGCCAGATAGTCGAACTGCTTTTTAAAGTTCGGCCCGCAGACCTGATCGTAGATCAGATCGACGCCCCGGCCGTTGGTGTGGTTCAGCACGACTCCTTTCACGTCAGCGGTCTTGTAGTTGAACACGCAGTCTGCGCCGACCTGACGCAGTGCCGCGCACTTTTTCTCACTGGAAGCGCTGGCAATGACGTCCATGCCCTTGTCTTTGGCCATCTGGATGAGCGTGGTGCCGATGCCGCCCGCCGCCCCGGCGATGTAGAGCGAATGTCCGTCTGTACCCCGGCCAACCTCGTAGAGCAGGGCATAGGCCACCTGGAGATTGAGCACACCGGGCACCTGCCGGGGAGAGAGCCCCTTGGGGAGCACGATGGCAAACCGCTCCTCAGCGCAGGAATACTCCGCGTGGGAGCCGCAGCCGGTGCCGTTCAGCACGGCCACCGCGTCGCCCAACTTGATATTCTTGACGTTTTTGCCCACGGCCTCCACAATGCCGGCGCTCTCGTTGCCCACGATCAGCCCGGGCAGCTTGTCCTCCAGATAGGGATCGTTGCCGCTGCGCATCAGATAGTCCGGCTTGCCCACGCCGATGATCTCATTGCGCACCAGAATTTCGTCGTCACGGGGCACCGGCTTGGCCACATCGGTGTAGATGAGCTGCTCCGGCCCTCCAAATTCGTTGATGATAACTGCTTTCATAGCGGCCTCCTCGAATTTTATCCTGGAACGATCATACCATGTTCCTTGATGGAATTACAAGCGTTTCTTTCGAAATGCGAACGTAATGGCAAAGAAAATGGCCAGTATCAGCGTGATGCTCGCGCCGGTGGATGCGCCGATATAATAGCTCACCATCAGTCCGGCGATGCCGGCGATCACCGCACCCAGCAGGGAGAAAAGGGTATACTGCCGCATATTTTTGGCCAGATTCCGGGCCATTGCGCCGGGCAGGATCAGCATGGAGTTGATGACCAGCAGACCAATCCAGGTCATAGTCAGCGTGACGACCACCGCCACCGCACAGTTGAAGAGGGCTTCTACGGCAAAGAGGGAAACGCCCCGGCTATCGGCCAGCGCCGGGTGGATGGCAGACAGGGTGAGCTGATTCAGGGCAAACACCCAGAGCAGAACGACTGCCAGCAGAATAAGGGCCAGCAGGGCGATGCGGCTGGGGGAAACGGAGAGAATGTCGCCCACCAGCAGGCTGTTGAACTTGGTGAAGCTCCGCCCGCCCAGGGTGGAGAGGAAGATGCCGAGCGCCACTGCGGTGGAGGAGAACACGCCGATCACCGTGTCACTGGCCAAATTGCTCCTGCGCCGCACAAGGCTGAACAGCAGGGCAAATACCACCGACAGCACTACCGCGCACCCGGTGGGCGCCGCCAGACCGCACAGCGCGCCGATGGCCAGCCCGGCAAAGGCGCTGTGGCCAAGCGCGTCAGAGAAAAAGCTCATCCGGCTCTGCACCACCATGGTGGACATGAGGCCGAACAGGGGAGAGATGACCAGAATAGCCAGCAGCGCGTTCTTCATAAACAGCATACTGCCGCTCTGTGCCCACTCAAAGGGGAGCAGATCCACAAGCGAATACCAGAAATTCATCCCTGTGCACCTCCTTTGCCATGCTCCGGGAACTGGGCGCGGAACTCCGGGGAGGAGAGCACCAGCAGGGGCGGCCCCTGCACGAGCACCTGCTTTTTCAGCAGAATGACCTTGTCCACCCGCTTCAGCGTGCCGAAATCGTGGGTGGAGAGCAGGATGGACAGATCGTAGTTGGTGCGGATCTCGTCCAGCAGATCCAGTAACTGCCGTTCGCCCACCTCGTCCACGCCGGACATGGGTTCATCGAGGATCAGAATGTTGGGCAGGGGCTCCAGCGCCATGGCCAGCAGTACACGCTGGACCTCGCCGCCGGACAGTGCACCCACCCGCTTGTCAATGAGCTTTTCGGCGTTGACCCGCTTCAGGCATTCCAGCACTTTGGCCCGCAGCTTTGCCGGAGTGGGCAGAAAGACCGGCCAGCGGGAGATGGCCGTTACAAACAGATCCAGCACGCTGACCGGGTCGCCCGGGTCAAAGCTGGGGCTCTGGGGCACATAGCCGATGCGGGGCTTCAGATGCTCACCGGTGGCGGTATGGAAGGAGATGGAGCCGCTGGCGCCGCTCATCTGGCCTAGGATGCTCTTGAAGAGGGAACTCTTGCCCGCACCGTTGGGGCCGATCAGCGCGATCAGCTCTCCGCAGTGCATATGAAAATTGACGTGATCGAGAATGGTGTCGTCGCCCCGGACGACGGTCAGATCCTGCACCTTGAGACAGCAGGAACCGTGACAGCCGGTGGAGCAGTTTTGGTGTTTGATGGGTTTTGTCACTGATATGCCTCCATAATGGTTTCAATGTTGCTGCGAATGACCGCCTCGTAGGCCGCCAGCCCGCCGCCATCACCGCTCATGCACATGCTGAGGGGATAGGTCTGGATGCCGCACTCCCGGCAGATGACCTGGGCGGTGGCGTCGCTGCCGTTTACCTCTGTAAACACGGCGGGAATGTCGTTTTCCTTCACCAGGGCCACGATGGCCTTGATGGTCTTGGCGCTGGCCTCACTGCCTTCTTCTTCCTCTACCGCCGCCAGCAGGTGCATGCCGAAGCTGTCGGCAAAGTAAGCAAAGCCGTCGTGGAAGGTGATGAGGTCGTAGTGACTGCCGCCCAGCATGTCCATCATCTCCTGATGAAATGTAGCCAGCTCGTCGGCCGTCGCCTGAGCATTGGCACGGTATGCGTCTGCCCGCTCCGGGTCGGCCTCAGCCAGACCTTCAGCGATGTTCTGCGCCATCACCGCCGCATTGCGGGGGTCCATCCAGATATGGGGATCTGCCTCATGGTCATGATCGCGCTCCAGTGCCGCATGATCGTGGCCGTCAGCATCGTCATGCTCGTTGCCATTCAACAGAGTGATGCCGGTGCTGGCGTCGATCACGTCCCGGCCATCCAGCACATCGTCCAGAAAATCTTCCAGTCCTGCGCCGTTTTCCACCAGTACGTCGGCTTTTTCCACGGCCTCCATGTCCTGCATGGTCAGGGTGTAGTTGTGCAGGCAGGATACCTGCTGGTCGATGACGAGTTTAACCTCCACGCCGTCGAGCCCCTCAGTGACTGCCTGCGTCAGCAGATAGACCGGGTAGGTGGTGGCCGCCACTCGAAGGGCGGTGCTGTCTGTGTGATCCTGCCGTGCGCCGCAGCCGGACAGGACCAGCGCCGCGCAGATCAGCAGGGAAAGCAATGTTTTTTTCAAGGAAACACCTCCAAGGAACCTATCCTAACATTCATGCGCAAAAAAGTCAATTTTATGATTATTGTCTCATATGAGCAGATGTAAATATGAGAAAACAGGAAAGACGGGACAGCGCTCGCAGTGCGCCGTCCCGCCTTCTGGGAAGAAACAAATCACATATAAATAAAACTTGAAATTACTGTCTGCCGTGCATCAGCGGGGAGAGGGGCTTGTAGATGAGGAAGCAGAGGATTGCGTCGATCAGGCCCTTGCAGAAGGTGAAGGGCAGGTTGAAGATGACCAGGCACTTCAGCAGGCTGTTGGCGGAGGGCAGGATGGCCTGATACATACCGATGATGGCCTCCATGGGCAGACCGTAGCAAACCACATAGGCGGGGTAGACCAGAAAGTAGTTGAAGGGGACGCTGAGCACAGCCATCAGGACACAGCCGACCAGGCTGGCAATGACTGCGCCGGAGCGGTTTCTGCGGAAGTGGTAGATGAGTCCGGCGGACAGGCACATGACTGCGCCCATCGTGAAGTTAAAGAGCTCACCCACATAGGCGCTGGAGGTGCCCTTGATCAGAATCTGGAGCAGGTTCTTGATGAACTCCACCACAACGCCGTACACCGGGCCGAGGGCAAAGGAACCCAGCAGAGCGGGCAGGTCAGAGATGTCCAGCTTCACAAAGCTGGGAATCAGCATGGGAATGGGCACCTCGATAAACATGAGCACGAAGGCCACTGCGCTGAGCATGGCGGTGACGACCAGAGAGCGGGTGGTCACGCGCTTTTTGGATTTGGATGCGGTCGGGTTTGCAGTAGTCATAATAAAAGACTCCTTATGAAAATAGTAAACACCTGAAAGTCCTATGCCTTTCAGGTGCTGCAATTTCATTCGGAGCTGCGCTAAAAATACAACACATCTTCTTTCATCCAGACTTTACTGTCGGTATCGGAGTTGCACCGATTCATACCCAAAGAGGCTCGCGGACTTTACCGCCGGTCGGGAATTTCACCCTGCCCTGAAGACATATCTGTTCAGTTGTTCCGTGATTTAATATAGCACGCATTCAAGTAAAATGCAACTCTTTTTTCATGCGTTTTCTGCATTGACGGACGAGAAATAATCCCCTACAATAAATTATATATATTCTGCAGAGAGGAAGTGCGCCCGTGGGAGAGGAGATCACCTGCTGCTTTACCGGCCACCGGCCCCACCGCCTGCCGTGGCACGAGGACGAACTGC
>CALEQS010000007.1 GCA_937907975.1 uncultured Clostridia bacterium
AATTTGCCCTCGCCCCGCTCGCCGACCCGGCGCAGAGGGGTCATGATGCGGTCCTTGCGGTAGATATACTGTCGGTTGGACTGGCCCTTGGGGCAGAGCAGACCGTGATTGGTGGGATGGCCGTCGGTGCCCTCCACCTTAATGATCTTCCCGTCCTTCACATAGCAGGTCACACCGCAGTGGGGGCCGGGGGCGCATACGTCGCAGAAGCTGTTGCGGGTGATGATGCCGGTGTCCTCGCCGGGGATCTTTGCGTGGAGCTTTTCTTCCGTGGTGCTCATGCCTTTTCCCCTCCTTCAAAAAGTGCCAGAAATTCGTCAGTAAAGCCTTCCCGGGCCAGCAGTCCCCGCAGAGCGGCGGGGAGCGGCGCTTTGTTGCCGGTAAAGCGGTTCATAATGTAGTTCTTGATGACGCCGCTGATGTGATAGCTGTCCAGCAGGTTGATGCAGCGGATCTCCCCGTCAGAGACCACTGCCTTCACATAGCGGGTGTCGGTGGGCTTGCCGATGGTGTGCACTTCGCCAACGGCGTTCACATCGCCGAAGGAGATGAAGTCCATGCCCATAAAGTGCGTGATGTTGTGCAGAATGTTGCCGGAGAACACGGTGGGGTCGCCCGCCATGCAGTGGCCGGCGGTCTGCCCCTGATAAGCGGCATTGGCCCACAGACCGATGATCTGGTGGCCGCCGGTCATGATGTTGCGGCCCTCACAGCAGTCGCCCGCGGCATAGATTCCGGGGGCACTGGTCTCCATGCTGTCGTTGACCACGATGCCGCGGCCCACACCCAGTCCGGCTTCGCGGGCCAGCGCGGTGCGGGCGCGGGTGCCGATGCAGAGCACCAGGAGGTCGCTGACCACCGGATCACCGTCGGCAAATACGGTGGTGACATGGTCTGCCATCTCTTCAGCGGAGGTGACGGCAGAGCCGAAGCGGAGCTTGACGCCCTTTTCTGTCAGACGACGTTCGATCTCGGCGGATACATCCGGAAAGGCGGCCAGCGGGAAGATGCGATCAGCCATGTCGGCCAGCGTGCACTCCAGCCCGGCCTCCTGACACAGCTCCACGATCTTGATGCCCACCATGCTGCCGCCGATGACGGTGACGGATTTGACCGTGCCGTCGCTCAGTCGTTCCCGAAGCAGCTTGGCATCGGCCACAGTACGCATGCACAGCACCCGGCCGCCCGGGGTGACGCCCAGCGGAGGTACGACGGGATCTGCGCCGGTGGCAAGCAGTATGCCGTCAAAGGGGCCGAAGGCCTCCTCGCCGCAGTGAATGGTGCGCGTTTTGGCATCCATGGCGGTGACAGGGGTGTCCATGTGGAGCACAGGGGAGTATCGGCGTTCAATGTCCTCCAGAGAGCCAAAGGGGAACAGCGCCTCGTAGGGGAGCCGTCCGGCGGCATAATAGGTGGTCAGCATGGGGTTGGCCGGCGGTTCACTGAGATCGGAAAAGACATGGATCTCGGCATCCATATCGCTCTCCCGCAGTGCGGTGAGCGCCTGGTAGCCTGCGCAGCCGAAGCCAATGATCGCGTAGCGTTTTGACATTGTTTGCACCTGCCTTCTGAAAAGTTGAGTGCGCCCGGGGCAGTTCTCAGCGGACGTGGTTCAGCTCGGCGGAGACAATGTTGAACAGGTCGGTGAGAAAGGGCGTTTTCGGTGTTGCAGGGTCATAGATGCAACCATAGGAGATGGTGACGTTCTTTTCAAGCGGGACCGCCTTCATGGGGCATTTAGAGTAGTAATTGCGCAGCCGGGAGGTCAGACCGGCAGCCCGGTTGCGGGAGATCATCTCCCGGCACAGGTCATAGCTGGAGACGTGCAGCGCCACAGAGGGTTCCACGCCGGGTTCCAGCAGATTGTGGATCATCATGGCCTCGTTGTTGCACAGTGCCAGCGGAATAGTGGACAGCTCTTCCGCAGAGATCAGCTTTTGCTGCGCCAGCGGTGAGTTTTCTGCCACGCCCAGCATCAGTTCGTCCTGAAAGTAGTGGTCAAACACCAGCTTGCCGCTGTTGAGCCGCAGCGACTCCGCCTCGTGGAACGTGGTCATGCTGATGATGCCCACAGAGTTGGGCGTAAAGGTCACCCCGTCGGCGATCTCCGGCGGGTCCAGTTCCTCTATGTTGAGGTGGATGCCCGGGTAGCACAGGTTCAGGGTGGACAGCACCCGGAACAGCAGAGTGGCGGAAATCAGCTGGGTGGTGTAAACATGGCAGTCCACCGGCCGCCGGCCTTCAGCAGAGCTGAGACGGCTGATGTCGGTGAGCATATGCTGATAAAGCCCGTCCAGCGCTCTGGATCTGGCTACCACCAGCTCGCCCACGTCGGTGAGGCGGATGTGGTTGTTGGTGCGGTGGAACAGCTTGACGCCGAGTTCCTTTTCCAGATTGCTGATGATACGGGACAGGCCCTGCTGGGTGATGTAGCACGCTTCGGCGGCAAGGCTGATCGAGCCGATGTCCGCCACCTGGATGAGGTAGCGCAGATCTTCCATTCTCATAGCGGATCTCCCTCCTTATAAGTTCAGCCCTATTATATCACAGGATGCCAAGAAGATATAAGGGGGCAGTTATCCGACACCCCATTTTGCATTCTACCTTATCCTAACAAGGCCCGGCTAGAAAAGCAAACAATCTGCCATTGTGGCATGAACAACAAATGCTTGTTGGCTCACGCACAGCATAGATGATATGATTTTGACAAGTTATCGAAGAGAGGAAGCGGTACTAATGTATAACTTTGACAAGTTTGTCGACCGCCGCGGCACGGCCTGCGTAAAGTGGGATGTGAAGGACCTGTTCGGCGTCGGCCCGGATGCGGATCTGACACCCATGTGGATCGCGGACATGGATTTTGCAGTGGTGCCGGAGATCCAGACTGCACTGAAAAAGCGCTGTGACCACCCGACGTTCGGCTATAACACCCCGACGCCCGGCTGTGTTCCCGCCCTGTGTTCCTGGTATGAGCGCCGCCATCACTGGAAGTTCACGCCGGATCAGGTGCTCAACGGCATTGGTGTTGTCACCATGATCCGCTTTACGCTGGAGGCATTGACTGAGCCCGGCGACAAGGTGGCAGTGTTTTCCCCGGTCTACGATCCCTTCTTTGCAACAGTGCACAACACCAACCGCACGTTGGTGGATCTGCCCATGAACGAGCAGAACGGCCATTACAGCGTGGATCTGGCGGCGTTTGAGCAGGCTCTGAAGGACGGCGTCAAGGCCGTCATCTTCTGCAACCCTCACAACCCCATCGGCAAGGTGTGGACAAAGGACGAGGTGGAGACCATCGGCGGCCTGTGCGCCAGGTACGGAGCCTATATGCTCTCCGATGAGGTCCACGGCGATATGGTCATGGACGGCAACCACTATAACCCCATGGGTCTGGTGGACGCCATTCAGGACAAGCTGGTGGTCTATACCGCCATCAGCAAGACCTTCAATCTGGCCGGCCTGCATCAGTCTGCAATCATCATCCCAAATGCCGAGGTGCGCGCAAAGGTGGACGCCATGCTGAAGGGCGCATGGATCATGGGGCCCAACCTGATGGCCTTTACCGCCATGGAGGCGGCCTACACCTATGGCGACAAATGGGTGGACGAGGTCACCGCCTACATCTCCGACAATGTACGCTATGTCCAGCAGCAGGTGCATGACTTTATGCCCAAGGTGAAGCTGTCCCATCATGAGGGCACCTTTCTGATGTGGCTGGATCTGCGCTGCCTCGGCATGAGCAGTGACGAGCTCACCGTGACCCTCGGCCGGGAGTATGGCCTCGGTCTGGGCAATGGCGCTCATTACGGCAAGCAGTGCGACGGCTTTATGCGCATGAACATCGCCTGTCCCCGCTCTACGCTGGAGAAGGGCGTCGAGGCGTTGAAAAAATGCTATCTTGAGAGGGAGGCAAAGTAAAAATGGAAGAAAAGAAACAACACAAGCAGTTGGGCTTTATCGACTGCCTCGGTATCGGCATCGGCCAGATCATTGGCTCTGGCGTCATGGTGCTGACCGGCGTCGTGGTGGGCCTGACTGGCCACGGCACGCCCCTGGCCTTCATCTGCGCGGCCCTGCTGGTCATCTGCACCATGGTGTCCGCGGTCGTCCTGTCCAGTGCTGTCCCGTCTAACGGCGGCGGCTACTCCTACGTCAAACGGCTGATCGGGCCCCGGGCCGGCTTCATCTATCTGGGTATGTTCGTGCTGACCCAGGTGCTGATCGCCACCTTCGCCCTTGGCTTCGCCAGTTATTTCGCGGCGCTGGTGCCCGGTGTGAATCAGAAGCTGATCGCTATGCTCATTCTGATCGCCGCCACCATCGTCAATCTGATCGGCATCAAGACCGCCGCCTCCGTGCAGAACGTGATGGTGGCCTGTCTGCTGATCTCCCTGCTGCTGTTTGTGATCTTCGGCCTGCCTAAGGTGACCTGGAGTGAGCTGGCACTCACCAAGGCCAATCTGATGCCCAACGGCGTTGGCAACTTCCTGCAGGGCGTGGCTCTGCTGAGCTTCGCAACCGGCGGTGCCAAGTTCCTGGCTGAGACTGCCGGTGAGGTCAAGAATGCCGGCAAGACTGTGCCCCGCGCCATGATCATCTCCACCATCATCGTCGCTGTGTTCTATGCTCTGCTGGGCGTTGTGGCCACCGGCGTTCTGCCACTGGATCAGGTCGCGTTCCAGAACCTGACTCTGGTTGCTCAGACTATCTTCCCCGCATGGCTGTACTACTTCTTCGTCATCGGCGGCGCACTGTTCGCCCTGGCTACTACGCTGAACGGCACCCTGTCCTGGGTGACCCGCGGCCTGCAGCTGTCCGCTGAGGAGGGCTGGCTGCCCAAGGTCTGCGCCAAGGAGAACAAGGGCGGCACTCCCGTCGTTCTGCTGCTGGTGTTCTTCGTTGTCGGTGCTATTCCTATTCTGACCGGCATGGATACCACCACCATCTCCAACATGGGCGTCGGCCTGAATCAGGTCGTCCTCATCATGGAGGTCATCGCCTGCTGGCGCCTGCCCAAGCTGATGCCTGAGGCCTATGAGAATGCCACCATGAAGATGAAGCTGCCCGTCCTGCGTGTACTGCTGGTGCTGTCCATTGTGCTGAATGTGGCCACCTTCTATGTGAGCCTGTCTGATATGACCGTCACCGTCTGGATCGGCATCATCGTCTTTGTGGTCCTGCTGGCCATCTACACCTTCATCCGCGGCAAGCAGCTGGAGGCCAAGAAGGTCATCTGACGCGATTATTTCTCTTTTTCTTCTCTCGGCAATGGCCGTCCGATATTCGGACAGCCATTGCTTTTTGCTCGGAATCGGGTAAAATGAGAATAGAATTTAAAGGAGAAAACGACAATGGTGAGAGAAAAGATGTATGCTCTGGTGCTGGCGGGCGGGCGCTCCAGCCGGATGGGAGAGGACAAAGCGCTTCTGAACTGGGGCGGCGAGACTCTGCTTGAGCGGGCTGTCCGTTTCTGGCGGGAGAGCGGACGCGTGGAGCGGGTGCTGGTCAGCGTTGGTCCGGAGAACCATTTTTCAACGGCACAGATCCCGGAGGGCGTGCAGACTGTGGCCGATCTGGAGCAGGGGTGCGGACCTATGGCGGGGCTTGCGGCGGCGTTTGCGTGCTCGGATGCCGATGTGCTCTGCGTCAGCGCAGTGGATATGCCCAATCTGACGGCAGAGGCGGTGCTTCCGGTTCCCAAAGGCGACGCGGCGGTCTATCGGCTGAACGGGCGACTGGAGCCGCTGTTCGGCGTCTACCGCAGAAGTGTTCTGCCCGCGGCGCGGCAGCTGCTGACAGAGGGAAAAGGGAAGATGGGACTCCTGCTGGACGCGGTGCAGACGGAGTATTATTTTGCCCCGCCCGTGCTGGAGCCGGTCTTTCAGAATCTGAACACCCCGGAGGACGCACTGCACGCCCGGGCTGGCACGCCGCCCGCGGTGGCGGTGGTAGGCTGGCACAACGCGGGCAAGACTACATTCCTGCGGGGGCTGATCCCGGCACTGACGGCCCGCGGCGTGCGGGTCGCCGCCATCAAGCATGATGCCCATGGGTTTGAGCTGGATCACGAAAACACCGACACCTGGCATCTGCGCCGGGCCGGGGCGGAGAGTGCGGCCATCCTTGGCCCGGATTCCTGGGCGGTGCTGGGGAAGGGGGAGAGGACGCTGGAGGACATCCGCCGCACACTTCCCCATGTGGATTTGATCCTCACAGAAGGTTTTAAATACAGCCCTCTGCCCAAGCTGGAGATCCACCGCAGAACTGCGGGCCATCCGTTGATCGTGCAGGATGAGACGCTGCTGGCTGTGCTCACGGACGAGCCATTGGAGACGGAAGCCCCCCAGCTGCACCTGACCGACTTTGAAGCCTGCGCCGACGTGCTGTGCCGGCGGTTTGACCTTCCGGAGAAAAAGAGCTGACGAATTTTCGCCAGCTCTTTTTTATTCTTTTAATCAGGCTTAAGGCTGAGGCCTTATACTCAGCTCAACAAAGACAAAGGAGGTCTTTCGAATGAAGAAACAGCTTATCGCAGTGACCTGCGCGGCGGCGCTGGCATTCAGTCTGGCGGCCTGCGGTTCGACCGCTTCTGATAACAGCGCTTCCAACTCTGCCTCTGACCGGCCGGATCCCCCCTCCTCCGCGTCGGAGCATTCCGGCGGCGGCCCGGGCGGCTCCGCTCCCGGCGGATTTGGCGGCTCCGGTGAGGTGACTCAGGGCGACGCGGCCAACACCATCGATACTGACGGCACCTATACCGACCAGACCTATACCTCCACCGGCAACGATGAGAATGCGCTCCGGGTGGACGCTGCAACTGTCACGCTGGATGGCGTCACAGTGGATAAATCCTCCGGCAGCAGCTCCAATACCGAGGACGGCGACTTCTACGGCATGAATGCCGCTCTGCTGGCCACCAACGGTGCGCAGGTGACGATCAGCGGAGCTGAGGTCACTTCCTCCGCCCAGAACGGCAACGGTGTGTTCAGCTACGGCGAGGGCACGGTGGTCAATATCTCCGATTCCACGATCACCACCACGGAGGACAACTCCGGCGGCATTCAGACCACCGGCGGTGGCACCACCAACGCCTCTGACCTGACGGTGGAGACCTCCGGCAATTCCTCGGCGGCCATCCGCTCTGACCGGGGCGGCGGCACCGTGAATGTGGACGGCGGTACCTATACCAGCAACGGCTATAATTCTCCGGCAGTCTATTCCACGGCAGCTATCACCGTCCAAAATGCCGCGCTGACGGCCAATCATTCCGAAGCACTGGTGGTGGAGGGCGAGAACTCCATCGCACTGGAGAACTGCGATGTCACCGGCAATATGAGTGATACCGAGGGTGCCAGCTCTGACATCAATGTCCACAATGTCATGATCTACCAGTCCATGTCCGGCGACGCCGATGAGGGCACCTCCAGCTTTTCCATGACCGGCGGCAGTCTGACGGGCCGAAACGGCGACCTCTTCTATGTGACCAATACCCACTGCGTCATGACGCTTTCCGGTGTGGCGCTGAGCAATGAGGACGCTGACGGCGCTCTGCTCCGGGTCTGTGGCAACGATGCCAGCCACGGCTGGGGCACCGCCGGTGAAAACGGTGCACAGGTCGAACTGACTGCCAGCGACCAGACGCTGGACGGCGACATCATTGTGGACTCCATCTCCGCACTGGATCTGACTCTGAAGGACAGCAGCACCTTCACCGGTACCGTCTATATTGTGGACAATGCCGAGGGCGGTACGGCGGTCGATGATAACGCCTGCGTCACGATCGAATCCGGCTCCACCTGGAACCTGACCGGTGACTGCACCCTGACCACCCTGACCAACAACGGCACGATCAACTATAACGGCCACACCATCACCCTGGCTGACGGCACGGTGCTGGGCGGCTGATGATATAGATTTTCCGAATAGATAGATAACAAAGCATCTCTGCGAAAGGCCTGCGCTTTTTGCTGAGATGCTTTGCATTTTACCGGATGTTTCGGTAAAATAGTGATGAGGTGATTTATGATGAAGAAACCTGTCATTTCTGCCAGTGCGCTGATGACGGCGGATGCCGTCGTGTGCGGCGATGTGACGCTGGAACAGGATGTGAACCTCTGGTTCCATGCGGTGTTGCGGGCAGAGACCGCCGCCATCCGCGTGGGGAAGGGAAGCAATATACAGGATAACTGTGTCATCCATGTGGACGAGGGCTTTGACGCAGAGATTGGCGAGAACGTCACTGTGGGCCACGGCGCGATTCTGCACGGCTGTTCCATTGGAGCTGGCACGTTGATCGGCATGGGCAGCACGATCCTGAATGGCGCGAAGATCGGGACAAACTGCCTGATCGGCGCGGGCAGTCTGGTAACTCAGAATACCGTGATCCCGGACGGGTCCATGGCCTTTGGGCGCCCGGCCAAAGTGGTGCGGCCTCTGACGCAGGAGGAACAGAAGGAAAATCTGAAAAGTGCCCGGGACTATGTGGAAGAGAGCCGGATGTATCTGGCTGCGGGTTTGATGCAGCATAAGGCCTGAACAGCATATGTATTTTCTCTCGTTCAATGGGAAAAAATGAAAGATTAAGAGCGGATGAAGAATGAAAAACTTCTGGGGAAATGGTTGCAAAACTGCGCTTAATGCGATATTATAAACGATGTATTTTATATTTGGGACACTATGCGCTGTACTTGGCCATGCGGGCAAAGAAATTGACATAGAAGTGAGAAATTGCCAGCAGCAGAAGCTGACGGCGCAAAAACAAATAAGGGTGAGTTGTAAATGAATCAAAATCCTACGCTTCAGGTTCAGTCTGTTATTTACGGAAATGAGCCTGAATCCCTCTATAAGGCCATCTCCAATCTGGCAAATGCAATTCGTGTGGAACGGGAACAGCGCGGATTCCTCGGTCAGGTGACGCTCTATTATGGTGATGCATCGCCGGAGCGGGTGCTTTCCGAAGCAGAGGTGGAGCAGATCCGGAAGAATTATCAGGATCTGTTCCAGTTTAAGTACCGTGTGTTTGGCTTTAACTCCGGTTCGGCCAAGGGACATAATATGCTGGGTGAAGAGTGTAAATCGGATTATATGCTCATTATGAACCCGGATGTGATTATGTCGCCCCGGACGCTGATCGAGTTGATGTATCCCTTCCTGGATGAAGAAGTCGGTATGGTGGAGGCCCGTCAGACGCCGATCGAGCATCAGAAGGAATATGATGGCGAAACTTTGGAGACAGACTGGGCGACAACAGCCTGCGCCGTTTTCTCCAAGGCGCTGTTTGACGAACTGAATGGATTTGACAGTGAGACCTTCTTCCTCTATTGCGATGATCTGGACTTCTCCTGGCGTGTTCGACTGGCGGGCTATAAGATCATCTATCAGCCTTTGGCCCCTGTGTTCCATGCAAAGCGGCTGTCTGTCAAGGCGTCCTGGCAGCCGACCAAGGCGGAGCAGTACTATTCCGCCGAGGCAGCGCTGCTCATGGCGCATAAGTGGTCCAATCCGGGCCGGGTGGAGCAGCTGCTTCAGGTATATCAGAATAGTCAAAATGAGAACTGCGAAAAGGCGGCGGCGCATTTTATTGAGCTGCGTGCGGCAGATAAGCTGCCTGAACCGCTCGATCCTGAGCACAGGGTTGCTAAATTTATCGGAGATTACTATACCGAAAATCGCTATATTCTTTGATGAAGCACTTGACTCCAATTGAATCAAGTATGCGCATCGAAGAGAGAAAACGATGACTATAAATCGAGGAAAGTAATATGAACAAAAAAGAACCAAAGGATGTGGCCAGTCAGCTGGATCGACTGAAGCGGAATCTGGCGGGGCTGCCCGAGAACTCCGCCCTGAACCGTTATTTTAGCTGGCTGAATGGACAGGTTGAGCACAAGGACGCGCTGTATCTGAAGGATTACGCTCCTATTATCGCCAAGGAAGAGGCGCATCGCGGGGAGGGCGCTCCCTTTTTGAGCGTTATTACGCGGACGCAGGGCAAGCGGCCTGAGATGCTGCGTGAGACGCTGCTCTCCCTGGTCGGCCAGACGGATGAAGATTTTGAAGTGCTGCTGATCGGCCATAAGCTGGATCAGCAGCAGGACAAGCTGGTGCAGCAGATCATTGGGGAGCAGCCGGAAGAGCTGCGGCGGAGAATCCGTTTTATCCCCTTGAATCACGGCACACGGACTACGCCGCTGAATACCGGCTTTGCCTATGCCCACGGTCAATACATTGCCGTGCTGGACGACGATGATATTGTGTTTGACAATTGGGTGGAGGAGTTTCATAAAGCCGCCAGAAAAAACCCCGGATCAATCCTGCATGCCTATGTGTTTACGCAGGCGTGGAATACCATCGCTACGGACAGCGGGCAGTTTGCCCTGAGAGCGGCACAGGCGCCGGTGGCCTCCCATTGCGACAAATTTGACCTGCTTGTGCAGACCCGGGAGAACCACTGCCCGCTGCTGAGCTTGGCGTTTCCGAGCTTCTATTTTCAGAAGATGGGCATTATGTTCGATGAGCGGCTCACCACGACAGAGGACTGGGACTATTTTATGCGCACTGCGTTCATTGCCGGGGTGAAGGATGTGGAAACTCCCACGGCCATTTATCGGCTCTGGACGAATGCGGAGAATTCGTCTACGCTGCATAATCAGCAGGAATGGGCTAAGAATTATTACCTGATTCAGGACAAATTGGCAGACATGCCTATTTTGATCCCGAAGGGCAGCCGCAAGAGCGTGGCGCAGGAGACGATGAATGCCATCAACAGAGGCTGGCCCTATCGTGCGCCTCGCATTCATACCTGTAGACTGTATCTGGGCTATGGCGGCCCCTTCTCGGAGGAGCATGTGAAAACGGCGACGGCGCTGAGCAATGGGATCAGCTTTGACGCGCAGTTCCCTCTGAGTGAGGGTGAGGTGCAGAATTTGAAGCAGATCCGCTTTGATGTCTGCGATGAAGGAATGTTTGTTGTTCAGAACGTGCTGACCATGGTGCGATATTCGGATGGCAGCTGCGACTATCTCTCCATTGATGACTGCCGCAGCAACGGCGCCCAGATCCAAAATGCGATCTGCTTCCTGAACATGGATCCCTGGATGGTGTGGGAGGTCAACGCATCCAAGACGGTTCAGTCCGTCCGCGTTGTGGGGGAGACCCATGCAAATATGACGCCTGCGCTGGTGCGTACTGCGGCAAAATTCTTGAGCGGAGCAGAGTTCCAGCTGTTTTATAAGAACGATGAGCACGGGTTTGCTGAAAATCACAGCAAGCGCATTTATACCGCTGACGGCGCATTCGAGCTGACATTCCCCGTGGGTGAAGCAGTCACAGCGCTCCGGCTGGACCCGGGCGAAGAGACTGGCTGCGCCGTGCGGGATCTGAAGCTGGAGATCCTCTGCGAGGATGGCAAGGTCATTCACGAGACGCTCTCCGGTGCGCATACAAATGGCGTCAAGCAGAGTGGCCAGGTAGCCTTTAATGTTGCCGATCCTCAGCTGATCTGGAAGTTGCCCGGGCAAAAGGTGCGTGAGGTCAAGGCCAGCGGCACGTTTACTTATTTGAGCGATGATGAGCTGAAGCGCCTGCCGATAAGGGCGGCCGGCCTGAAAGAGAGCGTTCGTGCTTATGTGAAGAAGGAAAGGAAATAAGATGTCGATGAAGGTAGTTGTAACGGGAGCGAACGGCTATATTGGCTCCCATGTTGTGCGGGAGCTGATCGACCGAGGCAATGAGGTGACTGCCGTTGATGTAAAGACGGATTACATCGATCCCCGGGCTATCTGCGTTCAGGCATCCATCTTCGAGGACAATGCGCAGATCTACGAGCAGCTTGGCCGTCCGGATCTGTGCATTCACCTGGCATGGCGCAACGGATTTGCCCATAATGCTTCCAGCCATATGGAGGATTTGTCCGCCCATTGCCGCTTTATTCGCCAGATGGTAGAGGGCGGTCTGCCCCGGCTGGCAGTTATGGGCACTATGCATGAGGTCGGTTATTGGGAGGGAGCTATCACCGATGAGACTCCCTGCAATCCTATGTCCATGTATGGCATTGCGAAGAATGCCTTGCGTCAGGCTGTGCTCCAGCTTCAGAAGGAGATGAATTTCTCCGTTTATTGGCTGCGGGCATACTACATCCTCGGT
>CALEQS010000008.1 GCA_937907975.1 uncultured Clostridia bacterium
CAGTCTTTTCTGTGGTTCGCCTTCGGCGTTTATCCCACTCGCCCTGAAATATGCCGCAGGCATATTTCTTTCTCGGGCTCACCCCCAAAGAGGGAACCAAGTCTGAACCAGCAAGCTGTCTGCGAAGCAGACTGATGAGGGGGCAGGTCGAGGATAGCTTTCCGTTCGTTGCCACCTCATCCGCCTCGCTGCGTTCGGCACCTTCCCCTCAAGGGGAAGGCTTTGAAAATCTGCGCAGACAAGAAAAAGCCGAGGCACTTTCGTGCCTCGGCTTCTGTTTTTTGTGTATCTCAGCGGTCTTCGCGGAAATAGCTCAGGCCCAGCGCTGCTGGCCCCATATTCTCTTTTTTCTTGCGCATACTGGTGACGACCAGCACGATGATAGTGACCACATAGGGGAGCATTTTAAACAGTTCCTGGCTGTAGCGGGTCAGGCCGCCGATATAGAAGTACAGCCAGTAAAGAATGCCGAACAGGTAACTGCCCCAGATGGTGTTCAGGCTGCGCCAGCTGGCGAAGATGACCAGTGCCAGCGCCAGCCAGCCCAGGCCCTCGATGCTGCCGTCGTTGGCCCAGGTGCCTTTGACATAGTTCATGGTGTAGAACACGCCGCCCAGGCCGGTGATGGCGCTGCCCACGCAGGTGGCCAGATACTTATAGGCGGTCACGTTGATGCCGGCCGCGTCAGCGGTGGCGGGGGATTCGCCCACGGCGCGCAGGTTCAGGCCCGCACGGGTGCGGTTCAGAAACAGGGAGACCAGAATGGCCAGCACGATGCCCACATAGGTGAGGAAGCCGTAGCTGAACAGCAGCTTGCCCACGGTGCCGGCATTGCTCAGACCGGTGACGGCCCGGAAGCCGCTGGAGGTGGTGGCCACGCTGATCTGGCCCACGCCGCCGGCCAGCTTGTTGAGGCTGCCGCCGAAGAAGTTGGCGATGCCGCTGCCCAGAATGGTCAGGGTCAGGCCGGTGACGTTCTGGTTGGCCCGCAGGGTGATGGTCAGGAAACTGAAGAGCAGTCCGCCCAGGGCACTGGCGATGATGGCGCAGATCAGGGCGATCAGGATGCCCACCACCGGGCTGGGGTTCGGGTTGCCGTTCTCATAGAAGAACGCGCCGATCAGGCTGGCGATGCCGCCCAGGTACATGATGCCCGGGGTGCCCAGGTTCAGATTGCCGCTCTTCTCGGTGATGAGCTCGCCCAGCGCGCCGAACAGAATGACGGTGCCGAAGGTGACGGCCGCCTGCCAGAGGGAGATGAAGTTGCTCATGCCTTGGCACCCTCCTTCTCATGGCCCCGAAGCACAAGGCGGTAGTTGATGAAGAATTCACTGCCCAGAATAAAGAACAGGATGACGCCCTCGATCATCTGAGCGGCGTAGTCGTTCAGGTTGTAGCGGGAGGCGATCTCGCCCGCGCCGTTGCCCAGGAAGGCCAGCAGGAAGGAGATCAGCACCATGACGAAGGGGTTGAACTTGGCCAGCCAGGCCACGATGATGGCGGTGAAACCGCGGCCGCCGGCGGTGTTGGTGGAGATGGTGTGGTCGGCACCGGCCACGGCGGTGAAGCCGGCGAAGCCGCAGATGGCGCCGGAGATGATCATGGTGCGCAGATACACCTTGGTCATGTTGATGCCGGCGTAGCGGGCAGTGTTCTGGCTCTCACCGGCCACAGCGATCTCGTAGCCCTGCTTGGTGTAGTTGAGGTAGGCGTACATGGCCACCATCAGGATGATGGCCAGCAGCACGTTCAGGCCGTAGGTCTGGCCGAACAGCTTGGGGAACCAGCCGTCCATGGAGTTCTGGTTGATGATGCCCACGGAGTTGGAGCCGTAGGGGTTCTCCCAGCGGGCCACGGCGTAGCTGGTCAGCTGGATGGCCACATAGTTGAGCATCAGGGTGAACAGGCTCTCGTTGGTGTCCCAGCGGGCCTTGGCAATGGCGGGGATCAGGCCCCAGATGGCGCCCGCCGCGATGCTGGCCAGCGCCATGACGAGGATGAGCAGCCAGTTGGGGATCTTGCCGCCGAAGCAGATCATGCAGCCCGCAGTGGCGATGCCGCCCAGCAGGATCTGGCCCTCTGCGCCCAGATTCCAGAATTTCATCTTGAAGGCCGGGGCGAGGCCGATGCCGATGCTCAGCAGCAGCACTGCCTCACGGATGGAGGCCCAGCTGCGGCGGGCGGTGCCGAAGGCGCCGGCGAACATGGTCTTGTAGACTGCCACCGGGTTCAGTTTGACGATGGCGAAAATGATGAGGCCGTCCACCACCAGTGCCAGCAGCACGGCGATCAGGCGGATGATCCAGCCCTTCCAGCGGGGCATATCGCTCCGCTTTGCGATGCGGATGAGCGGGCTCTTGACGCTGTCGGTCTTAGCCATTGTCAGCCCCTCCCTTCTCCTGAAGATTGGTCATGAGCAGGCCGACCTGCTCTTTTGTTGCGCTGGGGCCGTCCAGAATGCCGTTCACCTGGCCGGAACACAGCACCAGAATGCGGTCGCACAGCTCCAGCAGCACGTCCAGGTCCTCGCCGACGAAGATGACGGCGCAGCCCTTTTCCTTCTGCTGGTTGATGAGGTCATAGATGGCGTAGCTGGTGTTGATGTCCAGTCCGCGCACGGCGTAGGCGGTCATCAGCACGCTGGGGGCGGCGGCGATCTCGCGGCCCACCAGGATCTTCTGCACGTTGCCGCCGGAGAGCTTGCGCACCGGGGTGTACACGTCCGGGGTGACGACACCCAGCTGATCCACCACGTCCTGCGCCAGCTTCAGCGAGCTCTTGCGGTTGACGAACAGGCCGTGGCCCTCGGTATAGGAGCGCAGCAGCATATTGGCGGGTACGTTCATGCCGCCCACCAGCCCCATGCCGAGCCGGTCCTCCGGCACGAAGGACAGCGCCACGCCCTTTTCCCGGATCTTCCGGGGGGACAGGCCCAGCAGTTCGTCGGCGGTGCCGTCGTCCTCCAGATACTGCACGCTGCTGCCGCTCTCGGTGCTCTGAAGGCCGGCGATGGCCTCCAGCAGCTCCTTCTGGCCGCAGCCGGAGATGCCGGCGATGCCCAGCACCTCGCCGGAGTTGACGGTGAAGCTGACATCCTTCAGCACCTGCACGCCGGCGGGGTCCTTGACGGACAGATGACTGACCGCTAGGCGGGGCCTGGGGTCCTTTGGGGCGGGCCGGTCAATGTTCAGGCTGACCTGATGGCCCACCATCATGTTGGTGAGCTCCTGAGGGGTGGTGTCGCAGGTGTTGACCGAGCCGATATACTCGCCCTTGCGCAGCACGGCCACCCGGTCGGACACGCTCATGACCTCGTGGAGCTTGTGGGTGATGATGATGACGCTCTTGCCGTCGGCCTTCATGTTGCGCAGCACGGCGAAAAGCTTGTCGGTCTCCTGGGGAGTGAGCACGGCGGTGGGCTCGTCCAGAATGAGCACATCCGCACCCCGATAGAGCACCTTGACGATCTCAAGGGTCTGCTTCTGGGAGACAGACATATTGTAGACCTTCTGGTCGGGGTCCACGACGAAGCCGTACTTGTCGCAGATCTCCCGCACCTTGGCGGCCACGGCCTTGCGGTTGAGCATTATGCCGCTCTCCTCCAGGCCGAGGGCGATGTTCTCCGCCGCGGTGAACACGTCCACCAGCTTGAAGTGCTGATGGATCATGCCGATGTGCAGGTCGATGGCGTCCTTGGGCGAGGTGATGCTGACCTCTCTGCCGTTCACAAAGATCTGTCCCTCGTCCGGGAAGTAGATGCCGGAGAGCATATTCATCAACGTGGTCTTGCCGCTGCCGTTTTCGCCCAGCAGCGACAGGATCTCGCCGGGATATACTTCCAGATCCACCTTGTAGTTGGCCTTGGTCTGGCCGAAGATCTTGGAAACGCCCTTCATCTGGACAAGAGGTGTCTGAGCCAATCCAATCATCCTTTCTTCTCTGGTCTATATGGTCCTCTATGGTTGGGAAAGTTTTGTTTTTAGGTGCGAAGATGGAGTCTGTTGTCTGCGTGTCCGCCCCATACCCGGTGTATTTTTCCATTGAAACGCGGATGGTCTGCACGCTTAGTGTAGGGCGGGTTTTTGCTTAGGCCCCGCCGCGGACGGCCGAAGTCACTGCCATAGGATAGCTTGCAGGTTTAGACTTGGCTCTCCCTTTGGGAGAGCTGGCAGGCCGTGAGGCCTGACTGAGAGAGCCTTTCGCAGATCTGCCAGTGCATCGCCCTCTCAGTCACCTTCGGTGACAGCTCCCCCCGAAAGGGGAGCCAAGGCTAAACCAGCAGATTGTCAGCACCGTACCCTGTATTCCTTTGTATAGGTGTAGTGTAAGCCGACACTTATACCTGTCAAACCCATCGGGAACGCCGGCTGCTGTTCTGCGCCTCAGTCTGCATTCCCCATGTTTTCCACAATATATTATTATACCGCAGAACGCAAAAGCTGAAAAGTGTATTCTTTTGACTTTTGCATCATTTTCTGATCTTATTGTCGAAAAAGAAACGGAAGGGAAGCCGCACAAGATGTGCGGCTTCCCTTCTAAAATTGTCTCAGAGAGAGATCAGTTGGCGTTCAGCTCGGTGATGCCGTCGATACGGGCAGTGAAGCCAGGGGCGGAACGCAGAGTGGACTCCTGGAACACGCCGTCCTTGACGCCCTCGGTATCGCCCTCAAAGTCATTGTCCATGTCGATGAGGATGGAGGTGGGATGCTCGCCGTTGATGGTGAACTTGGAGCAGTCGAACACCTGCAGGGAGCCGTCCTTCAGAGCGGCCTCGACCTCGGCGACCTTGTCAGCGGTGCCCTCGGCGCAGCTCTCACCCAGCTCGGTGATGCCGACAGCGCCGTCCTCATAGCCCTTGCACCAGTCGGTGGCGATCTCCTCGCCGTTCAGCAGGCAGTTGAAGGCATAGGTGTAGTAAGCACCCCAGTCGTTGGTGGCGCTGGTCAGAGCGGCGGTGGGAGCCACGCTCAGCATATCGATATTGTAGCCCACGGAGAAAGCGGTCTTGCCGGCGTCCTGAGCGGCCTGCACAGCGGCGGGCGCACCGGTGGAGTCGGCGTGCTGGCCGATGATGACGCAGCCGTCAGCCATCAGGCTCTCGGCGGCGGTGCTCTCAGCGGTGATGTCGAACCAGGAGTTGGTGTACTGGACCTCCATGGTCACGTCGGGATAGACGCTCTGCACGCCCAGGAAGAAAGCGGTGTAGCCGCTGACCACCTCAGCATAGGGGTAAGCGCCGACATATCCGATCTTGACCTTGCCGTCCTGATAGTTGGCGTCGGTCAGCTTGCCGTCGTTCACCAGCTCGGCGATCTTCATGCCGGCCACAACGCCGGAGACGTAGCGGGCCTGATAGATGGCGGTGAAGGCATTTTTGAAGTTGGACAGGCCGGCCTGATTGGCAGTGTCGCCGGTGCAGGCGACGAAGGTCACGTCAGGGCACTCCTGAGCGGCCTGCTGCATATAGGACTGATGGCTGTAGGAGTTGGAGATGACCAGGGAGCAGCCCTGCTCCACCAGGTCGATGGCAGCGTCGTAGCAGGCGCTGTTCTCGGGCACGGAATACTTGATGATCACGTTGTCCTTGGACAGGCCGGTGGCCTCGATGGCCTCATCAATGCCCTTGATGTGAGCGTAGGAGTAACCCTCGTTCTCATCGCCGACCAGGATGCAGCCGATCTTGACATCATCCTTGTTGACAGCGGTCTTGTCGCCCTTGGCGTCGGCGGCGGAGCCGGAGGCGGCAGGTGCAGCGGAACCGGAGCCGGAGTTGGCGGCGGGGGCGCTGGAATCGCCGCAGGCGGCCAGTGCCAGGCACATGACCAGAGCCAGTGCGAATGCAAGCAGTTTCTTCATTTGATTTTTTCCTCCATTTGTTTCGGCTTTCTTTTCAGATGTCCTCCCGGCAGACGGACGCCGGGTTACTTCAAATTTTACAGGAATCCCGGTCATTTTACAATCGCCAGTTTCGATTAAAGTCTACAAAAAACAAAAGAAAATATCAGGTTAATTTCACACTATGTCCAAAACCGCCGCCTGACCCTGCAAGTAGAGCGGCGGGAGAATGCATTTTCCCGCCCGTGTTATTCTGAGGCCGAAGAATCTTACAGCACCAACTTCTACAAGTAGAATGCTTCCTGTCGGAGGCCGGTGTTTTAAGATCCTTCGCTCGCAGGTGCCTGCCCCCCCCCGCAGACGGCCGAAGTCACTGCCATAGGATAGCTTGCAGGTTTAGACTTGGCTCTCCCTTTGGGAGAGCTGGCAGGCCGTGAGGCCTGACTGAGAGAGCCTTTCGCAGATCTGCCAGTGCATCGCCCTCTCAGTCACCTTCGGTGACAGCTCCCCCAGAGGGGGAGCCAAGTCCCCGACCTGAAAGCTCTCGTTCTATTGTCATCCTGCTGCCCTACATGCTGCCCTATATTAAGATGTCCGCTTTCTGTATTCCGCCTGCCCTGCATATTGACATTTCCGCAAAACCTTCTAAAATAGATGCTGTGTCGATTTATGATCTCTGCCCACGGGCTGAAAATGAATTGGATTGGAGCGAATCAGAATGACATATGAACTCAAGGTGGCCGGGCTGACCCGGCAACTGAAGCTGAGCAGCATCAGCGATGACCTGATGATTGCGGGCTTTGTGGTGTTCGGTGATGTGGAGCTCACCGTGGCCTGTGCCCGGGAGCTCATCAAGGTGATGCCCGAATACGACTATATCATTGCCCCGGAGGCCAAGGCCATTCCGCTGATCCACGAGGTGGCCCGCCAGAACGGTCGCAACGAGTATCTGCTGGCCCGCAAGGCCGCCAAGGCCTACATGGACGGCGTGTTCTCAGTGAAGTATGAGTCCATCACCACCAAGGGCACCCAGGAGCTGTTCATGGACGCCAGCGACGCCCGGAAGATGCAGGGCAAGCGGGTGGTCATTCTGGATGACGTGATCTCCACCGGCGAGAGCCTGGCCGCCATGGAAAAGCTGGTCAACGAGGCCGGCGGCAACATCGTGGGCCGCATGGCCGTGCTGGCCGAGGGCGACGCCGCCAAGCGGGACGACATCATCTTCCTGGAGAAGCTGCCCCTCTTCAACAGCAAGGGCGAGCCGCTGGACTGAGATACATATAAATAATGTAAACCAGGCGTTCATCCTGACGGATGGACGCCTGGTTTTGTTTTGTATGGATTATCGGACGGCGCACAGGATTTCTTACTTCGGCCTTGGCTCCCCCTTTGGGGGAGCTGGCGCGAAGCGCCTGAGAGGGCTTTAGCAAGCCCTCGGTGCATCGCCCTCTCCGTCACGGCGTTCCGCCGTGCCACCTCCCCCGGAGGGGGAGGCAAGTTTAGCCTTCTGCACCGAACGATCATGCATGGCCTGCTATTTTACCACTTCCCCCAGTGGACCTTTCCCTCGGGCGCGGTCTTTTCCCGGGGCTTGAAGTCCTCGGCGGGATAACCCAGTGCCAGCACGGAGTGGGGGACGATGTGCTCAGGGAGATTGAAAAGTTTCGACTGATTTTTCACCCGGTCCATCTCAGGCCAGGTGCCCAGCCAGACGGAGCCCAGCCCCAGCGCCTGGGCGGCGAGCACCATGTTCTGCCCTGCAATGGCGCCGTCAATGATCCAGTAGTCCTTAGCAGGAGGGAAAGATCTGCTCAGGTCGCCGCAGATCAGAATGCCCGCCGCCGCATGGCGCAGGGGATCGGCGGGGCGGCCGTTGGCGTCGGCCATTTTGGCCAGCGTCAGCTTATCCTCCGCAACGAGAAAGGCCCAGTCCTGGGCGTTGACGCAGCTGGGGCCGCTCATGCCCGCCTTCAGGATGGTGTCCAGCGTGTCATAGGGAATGGGCTTGTCGGAAAACTGCCGCACGCTGGCACGGCTCATGATGGTTTGAATGGTGTCCATAGAATTTCCTCCTGTTGGGACCGATGGCTTTGGTGAGATAGCCCTACTATACCACAGATCCTTCTACCATATAAGAAAAAATTCCTTGACGGGCGGGGAAAAAGACGGTATTCTATAATTAAGAATAATTCTTAGTTATAGAAAGGAGTATTTCTATGGACCGCAAGGCGCTGTATGATCTGAGTTATGGAGTGTTTCTGCTCTCGGCCAGGGCCGGGGACAGAGTGAACGGCTGCATCACAAATACCTGCATTCAGGTGGCGAACAGCCCGGTGCGGGTGGCGTTTTCCGTGCTGAACCGGAACCTCACCTGTGAAGTGTTGAAGGAGGGCGGTGTGTTCTGCCTGACGGTGCTGGACAAGTCCGCTGCGCCGGAGACCATCCAGCATTTTGGTGCCCAGTCCGGCCGGGATGTGGATAAGTTCGGCTCTTTCCGGCCGGCCTATGACGAAAACGGCGTGCCCTATCTGCCGTGGCAGAGCTGCGCCCGGCTGAGTGGGCGGGTGGTGTCCAGTCAGGACCTGGGCAGCCACACCCTGTTCGTGGCCGAGCTGGAGCAGGCACAGGTGCTGTCCGACCGGGAGCCGCTGACCTACGCCTATTATCAGAGCGCCCTCAAGCCCAGGCTCGCCCAGGCGGAGCCGGAGCGGAGGGTCGTGGGCTGGCGGTGTAAGATCTGCGGCTATGTCTATGACGGCCCCGAGCTGCCCGCCGACTACCTCTGTCCCCTCTGCGGCCACCCGGCGGAGGACTTTGAGCCCATCTATGCCGAGTGACCGCCCGGCGCGGAAAAAGTTACAACTCACTTCCACAAGTTTTGCTGTCAGTTTTCCATAAGGTGTGGAAAAATGTGTGGAAGAAGTGGAAAACTCTTGTACAGAGCGGCTTTCCCGTTTCGCGTCACACGGGAGGAAAAACGACGTTTTTCCTCGAAATGTTTCGGATTTTAAAAACAGGTGAAAAAGAACCCCGGCATTTCCAACGCCCCACTTGACTTTCCCCGGTCCGGGTGCTAGGATATGTCCATAATAGAAGGCTGAGAAGGGGACGAAACCGCGGAAAGCCCGCAGAGAGGAGCGCCATGGCTGGGAGCGCTCCGGCGGAACGCGGCATGACCACCCCGGAGCCGCGCTGTGAAAAGCAGCGCCGGGATTCGCCCGTTACAGCGGCAATCAAGCGGCGCATTTGATTTTTTATGCGCAAGCAGGGTGGAACCGTGAGATAGTTTGATGTTATCCCACCCCTGTATTCAGACAGGGGTGGGATTTTTTTATCCCCGCCCTTCATTTCTCAAGGAGGAACGAACTATGGCAGAAAACAACGAGTACACTTTTGAAAACGAGCAGTATCGCAAGACTTACTGGCACACCTGCTCCCACATTCTGGCCCAGGCCGTGAAACGCCTGCACCCGGAGGTCAAGCTGGCCATCGGCCCCGCCATTGACGAGGGCTTCTACTACGACATGGACTCCCCCTTCCCCTTCACCCCCGAGATCCTCACCGAGATCGAGGGCGAGATGCGGAAGATCTGCAAGGAGAAGCTGAAGCTGGAGCGCTTCGAGCTGCCCCGCGAGGAGGCCGTCAAGTTCATGGAGGAGCGCAATGAGCCCTACAAGGTGGAGCTCATCAAG
>CALEQS010000009.1 GCA_937907975.1 uncultured Clostridia bacterium
AGGGGTGCTCCACGCCGTAGGTGTACAGCTTGGGGTCGGTGATTTCAAAAAACACCACGGTGTCGATCTGCATGGTGACGTTGTCCTTGGTGATCACGGGCTGGGGTGCAAAGTCCACCACCTGCTCCTTCAGGGACACCACCTTGGTCACCCGCTCAATGAACGGGATCTTGAAGTGGATGCCCACGCCCCACACGGCGTGGAACGCGCCCAGGCGCTCAATGACGTAGGCCCGGCTCTGGCGGACAATGACCACATTTTTGATGAGGACCAGCAGCAGCAAAACGACGATCACTGCGATCACAATTGCGGCAATAGGCATAAAATACTCCTTTCTTCGGGCGGCGCGGCTTTCGCTTCAGACTGCGCCGCCGTTCTCCTTCTCCTTTTGATGTTTGTTTACAGGTGTTCCAGCGGCTCGTCTGGAATGATGAGGGCGGCGATGATATAGGCCAGCACGCCGCTGCCGCCCAGCAGGCAGAACACGATCCAGCCCAGGCGGATCAGCGAAGAGTCGATGCCGAAGAACTCGCCCAGGCCGCCGCACACTCCGCAGAGTTTGCGGTCGCTCTGACTTTTATACAATTTTTTGTTCACTATAATAATACTCCTTCCTTTTCATGAACCGGCTGCACGATGAGCTTTACACCCTCGATGCGCAGCACGGTCGCTTTCACGCCCGGTTCCACGGGCGGGTCATTCTCGTTTTCACCGCGGGCCGTCCAGATCTGGCCGTCCACGCGCACCTGACCGGTGCCGCTCAGGTTGTCGATCCGCTGTGTGACCACCGCCTCCCGGCCGATGAGCCGGTCCGCGTTGGTGTGCTCCGTTCGGGGCGTCACATAGCGCCGCACCAGCGGCCGCAGCAGCGCAAAGCATAAGCAGCTGAGCAGCAGAAACACCACCAGCTGAATCCAGAAGCTGCCGGTCAGCACTGAGGCGATCAGCGCGCCCAGAGCACCGAGGGCAAACCAGATGGACACCAGCGCCGTCGGCGTGGCGGCCTCCGCAGCGGCAAAGACGATCATGGCAATCAGCCAGATCAGCGTCAGCATATTGTCACCCACTATGGGTCACCTCCTGAATAAATTTTATCAGCGATCCAAAAGAAAGTCTATTCATAATTGAATTTCTGCGCAAAATTCGGTATACTGGTGCAGATAAATAAGGAAATCTTCTGACTGCCTTCCTCTTGAGGGGGAAGGCTTTGGCTGAGCCTGCTGCTCACGGACTGGATGGTAACTATGGAAAATTTGAAATTTACGATCCCCTGCCTGATGGGGCTGGAAAAAATCGTGGCCGATGAGCTGAAGCGGCTCAATATGAAGGAAGTCCACGCCTCCAATGGCCATGTCACCTGCGTGGGCGGCATAGCGGACATTCCGCGGCTCAACCTGTGGCTGCGCTGCGGCGCCCGGGTGCTGCTGGTGCTGGCGGAATTCGATGCCCACACCTTTGAAGAGCTGTTCCAGGGCGTGAAGGCCGTCGACTGGGAGGACTGGATCGCCCAGGACGGCGAGTTCCCGGTGAAGGGCTACTCCATTTCCTCCCAGCTCCACAGCGTGCCCGCCTGCCAGTCCATCGTGAAAAAGGCAGTGAGTCAGCATTTGTCGGAGCAGTATGGCCTGGAGTGGCTGCCAGAAACCGGCTGCCGCACTCAGATCCAGTTCTCCATTCTGAAGGATCACGTCACCGTGGCGCTGGACACCTCCGGCGAAGGGCTCTACAAGCGGGGCTACCGGGCCGTGGGCGTGGAAGCTCCCCTGCGGGAGACGCTGGCGGCGGCGCTGGTCATCCTGTCCCGCTACAAGGGGCTGGACCCCTTCCGGGACCCCTTCTGCGGCAGCGGCACCATCGCCATTGAGGCTGCCCTCATCGCCAAAAACTGCGCCCCCGGCTTAAACCGCTCCTTCGCCGCCCAGAAGTGGGATGTGATCCCCGCTGACTACTGGATGGACGCGGTGGAGGAGGCCATGGACAAGGAGTTTCACGGCTCCTATGACATCTGGGGCGGCGACATCGACCCCCACGCGGTGGAGATCGCCCGGGCCAACGCCGTCAAGGCGGAGGTGGAGGATGTGGTGCGCTTCGACGTAGCCAACGCCATGGACTTCCACGCTGAGGGCCAGTATGGGCGGCTCGTCACCAACCCGCCCTACGGCGAGCGCCTGCTGGAAAAGCAGGAGGCCGGCGAGCTCTACCGCCAGTTCGGTCAGATCGTGCGCCGGATGCCCCCCGACTGGCGGGTGAGCATCCTCTCCAGCCACACCGAATTTGAGGAGTGTCTGGGCATGAAGGCCGTCAAGAAGCGCAAGCTCTATAACGGTATGCTCAAGTGCGACCTGTTCATGTATGGAAAGGTGTGAGCGGCAGGTTTTCCTTCTGATCCCGTTATATCAGTTTCCGGCCCCGGCGTCAACTGTTCGGCCCCCGATTTCATCTGATTTTAATTTTCCTTACATTTTCGTTACAAAAACGGCGCGATCCGATCGGATCGCGCCGTTTCAATATTGCTGTTACAATTTTTCTACTTCTGCGGCGATGCGTTCCAGCGCCGCCTTGAGCGTACTCTTGGGGCAGGCCAGATTGACGCGCCAGAAGGTCTCGCCGCCGGCACCGTACTCTCCACCCATGGACAGGCGCACTCCGGCGCGCTTGAGCAGCACCAGCTGCTCCTCCTCGGAAAGGTCCAGCGCGGAGACATCTACCCACGCCAGATAGGTGCCCTCCAGCTCGCCCACCGTCAGCTTGGGCAGCCGGTCCGCCAGAAAGGCCCGCAGGAAATTGTAGTTGCCCCGCAGATAGACCAGCAGCTCGTCCAGCCAGTCCGCCCCGCCGTTGTAGGCCGCCATGCAGGCCGCCGCGCCGGCGGAATTGACGCCGAAGCCACCCTGCGCCGTGATTTCCTTCTGGAAGGCCGCGCGCAGCTTGGGGTTTGGAATAAAGATGTTGGAGCACTGCAGTCCCGCCAGATTGAAAGTCTTGCTGGGGGCAGTGCAGCAGATGGCATTCTGCTCAAACTCCGGGCCAAGGCTCAGGAAGGGTGTATGCCTGTGGCCGGGATAGACGAAGTCGCAGTGGATCTCGTCGGCCACCACCAGCACGCCCCGGTCGAAGCACAGCCGGCCCAGCCGCTCCAGTTCTTCCCTCTTCCACACCCGGCCCACCGGGTTGTGGGGAGAGCAGAAGATCAGCAGCTTGGGCTGCTCCTCGTCCAGCAGGCGCTCCAGCTCCTCAAAGTCGATCTCGTAATGGCCGTTCTCCCGTTTCAGGTGGCCATAGACCGGGCGCCGGCCGTTGTCCTCCACGGCGGTGAAGAAGTGGGAGTACACCGGCAGCAGGCACATGACCGGATCTCCCGGCTTCGTAAAAGCCCGGATGGCAGTGCAGATGGCATACACCACGCCGGGGGTGGTCACCAGCCAGTCCGCCTCCGGCTTCCAGCCGAATCGGCGCTCAAACCAGCCGGTCACGGCGGCGTTGTAGTCCGCACCGGTCATATCGTAGCCGTAAATACCCGGGTCCGTCATCCGGCGCAGGGCCACGCCCACGCATTCCGGGGCGGGAAAATCCATATCCGCCACCCACAGCGGCAATGCGTCCGCGCCAAAGCCCGCGCGCTCCAGCGTGTCATATTTGATTGCGCCGGTGCCCCGGCGGTCGTAGATCTGGTCAAATCGAGACATAGAAAACTCCTTTATGTATGGGCCATGATAAAGAATAGGCCCTGCCTTTTAAATGATAGACAGCAAAAAATTCAGAGCCGCAAAACTGCCGCCCCGCAAGTTTGTCCTATTATACGCTGTTTCAGCCGAAAAGGAAAGTGCAGCTGCCGAAAAAAGTGTAACAAGAATGTAACTTTTTTGTCATTTTCCTTGACACCATTTGTGTTTTTTGATAGGATGTAGTAGACATAATCGTAACAACCTCTATATTTTCATGAAAGAGTGATATTATTTGAAACTGTCCATCCATGGCCGTCTGGCCCGCCGGGCGGCAGCTCTCGGTCTGACCTGCGCACTGGCTTTCTCCGCGATCCCCTTCGCCGGGGCTGTTACGCAGGAGCAGATAGACCAAATGAAGCAGAAAAAGAGTGAACTGACCAGTCAGATGGACTCTGTCCAGTCCCAGATCAACGATCTGCAGGACAAGCAGAACTCCGCGCTGGATCAGTCCCTGCTCTATCAGCAGCAGCTTCAGCTGCTCTCCGAGCAGATCAGCGACACTCAGTCCGTCATTGACGACTACTCCGCCCAGATCGACGAGACGCAGGTCCAGCTGGAGGAAGCCCAGGCCAAGGCCGAGCAGTACTACCAGCTTTTCTGTGAGCGCGTGCGCGATATG
>CALEQS010000010.1 GCA_937907975.1 uncultured Clostridia bacterium
GATCCTCCCGGCAGACGCCCGGGGCCGGGTGGACTGGTCGGCCCTCCCTGGCGCACTGCGGCCAAATACCCGGGTGCTGGTGTGCGCCCACGGCTCTAATGTGACGGGCAATTTGAACGATCTGTCCGCGCTGGGCGCGTTCTGCGCGGAGCACGGGCTGATCTTTGTGGTGGATGCCGCCCAGACCGGCGGCGTGCTCCCCATCCATATGGAGCAGATGCACATTGACCTTCTGTGCCTCACCGGCCATAAGGGCTTGCTGGGGCCTCAGGGCATCGGCGCTCTGCTGGTGGGAGAGAATGTCGATCTGCGTCCGGTCAGGGTGGGCGGCACCGGCGTGCAGTCGGCGCTGAAGACCCAGCCTGCGCAGTACCCGGCCCGATTAGAGGCGGGCACGCTGAATGGCCCGGGCATCGCCGGGCTTGGGGCTGCGCTGGCGTGGCTGGATGCGCAGAATGAGAAAGAACTGCGCCGCCGGGAACAGGGCTTTGCCCGCCGGTTTTATGAGGGCGTGCGGGATCTGCCCGGTGTCACCTGCTATGGCGATTTTGAAGCACCGGAGCGGTGCCCCATCGTCAGCCTGAACCTGGGGGACTGGGACTCCGCCGCCGTCAGCGATGAGCTGTGGACGCGCTTCGGCATTGTCACCCGGGCGGGACTCCACTGCGCGCCGCTGGCGCATGAGGCGCTGGGCACGGCGCGGCAGGGGGCGGTGCGCTTCTCCTTATCCCACCTGAATACGGAAAACGAGATCGACCGGGGCATCGACGCGATGCGCACCCTTGCGACGGAGTGAAGTCAGATGCGCACGAAAGAAGAAAAATGGATCGTCACCTTTCCCACTGCTGCGGCGGCCATGGCAATGGAGCGGCGGGCAAAGGAACTGCATACGCCCGGACGGCTCATCCCGACGCCCACCATCATTACGGCTGACTGCGGCCTTGCCTGGATGGCCCCTGTGGATGCCCGGGCCGAAGTGGAGAAAATGCTGAAAGAAAACGGCCTTGCGTACAGTGAAGCGCGGGCGCTGATGATATGAACCGGGCGGAGCTGATGGAGCGGCTGTACCCGCGCCTGCCCCGGGTGACCGCCCTGATCGGCGGCGGGGGCAAGACAACGCTCCTTCATGCGCTGGGGACGGCGTGTGCCCGCCGGGGCGAACGGGTGCTGCTCACCACGACGACCCATCTGGGCTGGACGTCCGAAGCAGTCTGTCCGGACTCAGTGGAGGATCTAAATCGGCGGCTCGTTCCCGGACGGGCAGTGCTGGCCGGATACCCGGATGCGCAGCGTCATAAGCTGACCGGCATTCCCATGCAATGGTACGCGCAGCTGAAGGCCGACCGCATTTTTGTGGAGGCCGACGGGAGCCGGTGCCTGCCGCTGAAATACCACCGCACCTTTGAGCCGGTGGTGCCGCCGGATGCCGGATTGGTCATTGAACTGGCGGGACTGTCTGCGCTGGGATGTCCGGCGGGGGAGGTGCTCCACGGCTGGCGGGAGGCCGGGATCGGCCCGATGCGTACGATGGATGAAACGCTGTGCGCCGCACTGCTGGCGCGGGGGCTGAGCGCCGCCCGGAGCGATGCGCCCAAGCTCGTTCTGCTCAATCAGGCGGACACCCCGGCACTTCAGACGCGGGGGAAAGAAATCGTCCGTCTGCTGAACGAACGGGGCGTGGAGGTATATACGGTCCAATTAAAGGAGAACCATATAAATTGTTGATCTTAATACGAGGAGCCGGAGACATTGCCTCCGGCATTGGCTGGCGGCTCTATCAGAGCGGCTTTTCCGTGGCGATGACCGATCTGGAGCACCCCACGGCGGTGCGCTGGAAGGCGGCCTTCTGCCAGGCCATGTGGACCCTGCGCTGTGAGGTGGAGGGCGTCACCGCGGTGCGCTGTGACGGCCCGTCCGGCGCACGGGTTGCACTGGCGCGGGGGGAGATCCCGGTCCTGCCTGACCCGGATGGGCAGGCCGTGCGGGAGCTGCACCCGGATGTGGTGGTGGACGCCATTCTGGCCAAGCGCAATCTGGGCACCTGCATCACTGACGCGCCGCTGGTGATCGGCGTCGGCCCCGGTTTTACGGCGGGAGAGGACTGTCACTGCGTCATTGAGACCATGCGCGGGCACACGCTGGGCCGGTGCATCTATTCCGGCTCTGCCATTCCCAACACCGGCATCCCCGGCAATGTGGGGGGCTACACCGTAGAGCGGGTGCTGCGCACGCCCTGCGGCGGCGTGCTCGAGCCGCTGAAAGAGATCGGCGACGCGGTGAATGCCGGGGAGACGATGGCGCTGGTGGCCGGCCAGCCGGTGGTCAGCCAGATCACAGGCTGTCTGCGGGGCATTCTGCCCGCCGGAACGGCCGTGCCCAGGGCGGGCTTTAAGGCCGGCGACGTAGACGCCCGCTGTGTGCGGGAACACTGCTTTACCATCTCGGATAAGGCCCTTGCCATCGGCGGCGGGGTGCTGGAGGCGGTCTGCCATTGGAGGTCACAACGTGAGGACTGAATTTTACGAAAAACTGCGCACGCTTCTGCTGGCGGGGGAGAGCCCCGTGCTGGAGAGCAGTCTGGAGCCCGGCCATCTGGGCGAGGAACGGCTGAGCTGGAGCGGCGGCGCACTGGGAGCACTGCCGAAGGGCAGAGCTTTTACACAGACACTCTCCGCCCCGGCCCGGCTGGTGATCTGCGGCGGCGGCCATGTGGCTCGGTGCCTTGCTCCGGCGGCCCGGGCGGTAGGCTTCCAGGTGACGGTGCTGGAGAACCGGCCCGATGTGCTGGCGGAGGGAAACTTCGGCCCGGACATCGACTGCCGCTGCGGCGGTTTTGTGGAGTGCCTGCAAAACGGCGCTTTTGGGCCAAATGCCTTTTATGCCATCATGACCCGGGGGCATCAGGACGACTGGGTGTGTCTGAAAACCGCGCTGACCCTGCCCCACGGCTATGTGGGCATGATGGGCAGCCGCAGTAAGGTGGCTGCCACCCGGAAAATGCTGGCGGCGGAGGGGGTTGATGCGGAAGCAATCGACAGCGTTCACAGCCCGATCGGGATCAAAATCGGAGCGGAGACCCCGGCGGAGATCGCCGTGTCCATCGTGGCGGAGCTCATCCAGTGCCGCCACGCGCTGGGGCTGGAGGCCCCGCTCATCCCGGCGGTCATTGACGCCCTGGGGGAAATGCCCTATGCCATGGTGACGCTGGTCAACTGCGAGGGCAGCACGCCCCGAAGCGAGGGCGCCCGGATGCTGGTGCTCCCGGACGGCTCCATCGCCGGGACCATCGGCGGCGGCATCAGCGAGGCCAGCGCCAAGCGGGACGCCCTGCGCGCACTGGCGGAGAACGCGCCGATGATGGGGCACTATGAGCTCAACAGCATCGGCGGCGCGGTCTGCGGCGGAAAAGTAGATTATCTGATTGTCCCTGTTCAGTAAACGCTTTTCATACGGTTACTCAAAGGAGAATGCAATATATGCTGAAATTCAAACAATTCAAACGGGCGGAAACGCTGGAGGAGGCGTGGAAGCTGAACCAGAGCAGGGCTAACTGCGTGCTGGGCGGCACAGGGTGGCTCAAGATGGGAGAGCGGCAGTGGAACACCGCCATTGACCTCTCTGCGCTGGGACTTGACGGGATCGAGGAGACGGAGACGGAGTTCCGCATCGGAGCTATGGTGACGCTGCGTCAGCTGGAGCAGCACCCGGGCCTGAATGCCTACACCTCCGGTGCGGTGCGGGACTGCGTGAAGCACATCGTGGGCGTTCAGTTCCGGAACTGCGCCACCGTTGGCGGCACGTTCTGGGGCCGGTATGGCTTTTCCGATGTGCTGACCTGCTTCCTCGTGCTGGATGCGGAGGTGGAGACCTATCCTGGCGGCGTGTGTCCGCTGGCGGAGTTTGCCGCAAAAAAACAGGATAACGACATCCTGACCCATATTATCGTGAAAAAGACGCCGCTGAAGGCGGCCTATGAGAGCTTTCGCAACACGGAGACTGACTTCCCGGTGCTGACTGTGGCAGCGGCACGGACGGAGCACAGTTTTCGCTGCGCCGTAGGTGCCCGACCTGCCCGGGCGGAGCTGGTGGAGGGCGCCGACGAGGCGGAACTGCTGGCGCGGGTGCAGGGCCTGACCTACGGCGGCAATACCCGCGCCGGCGGGGAGTACCGGGCCCATCTGGCCGGGGTGCTGACCCGTCGGTGTCTTGCAAAGCTGAAAGGAGGGGAGCAGGCGTGAAACTCAATCTGACTTTGAACGGCAGAAAGGTGAGTGCCGAGATCCCGGAGGATCAGTCCCTGCTGAAATTTTTGAGAAGTCAGGGCTGTTACAGTGTCAAGTGCGGCTGCGAGACCTCCAACTGCGGGCTGTGCACCGTCTGGCTGGACGGCACGCCGGTGCTCTCCTGCAATGTGCCCGCCGCCCGGTGCGAAGGTCACAGCGTCACCACGCTGGAGGGCGTGCAGGCCGAGGCAGAGGAGTTCGGCGCATTTCTGGCCGATCAGGGCGGTGAGCAGTGCGGCTTCTGCAACCCGGGCTTTATCATGAATGTGCTGGCCATGGAGCGGGAGCTTCATGATCCCACCGTGGAGGAGATCAACGAATATCTGGCGGGCAACCTGTGCCGGTGCACCGGCTATGTGAGCCAGCTGCGGGCCATTGAGCTGTGGCTGAAGCGGGAGGTGAAGGCGTGAAGCGGGTCGAAGAACTGCGGGTGGTCAATCAGCCCATCCGCAAGAAGGACTATCGTGCGCTCGTGACCGGCCAGCCGGTCTACACCGAGGATCTGGCTCCGAAGGACTGTCTCGTGGTCAAGCTGCTACGCTCGCCCCACGCCAGCGCGCTGGTGGACACCATCGACATCAGCCGCGCCAAGCTGGTGCCCGGCGTGGCGTGCGTGCTGACATGGCAGGACGTGCCGAAGATCCGCTACACCCAGGCGGGCCAGAGCTACCCGGAAGGGTCTCCCTATGACCGCTACATCCTTGACCGTCGCCTGCGCTATGTGGGCGACCCGGTGGCCATCGTGGCGGCGGAGACGGAAGAAGCGGCGGACAAGGCGCTCGAGCTCATCAAGGTCAAATATGAGGTGCTGGAGCCGGTGCTGGATTTCCGCGCGTCCCTGGATAACCCGGTGCTCGTCCACCCGGAGGACGACTGGAAGGAGCTCTACGAGCAGGGCGCGGATGTAAAGCGCAACCTGCTCTGCCATGAGGACAGTGCCGACGGCGACTGCGAAGCGGTGCTGGCGGACTGTGACGTGGTGGTGGACGAGACTTACCACACCGTGGCGGACAATCAGGCCATGATGGAGACCTTCCGGGCGTACAGCTATCTGGATACCTTTGGACGGCTCAATATTGTGCCCTCCACCCAGATCGCCTTCCACGTCCGGCGCATCATCGCCACGGCGCTGGGCATTCCCAAGAGCAAGGTGCGGGTGGTCAAGCCCCGCATCGGCGGCGGTTTCGGCGCCAAGCAGACGGTGGAGGCGGAGCCCTATCCCGCCATTGTGACCTGGCTGACCGGCAGACCCGCCATGATCGTCTACACCCGGGAGGAGACCACCACCTGCGGCTGTCCCCGGCATGAGATGGAAGTCCACGTCAAGGTGGGCGCGAACCGGGACGGCCATATCCGGGCCATCTCCATGTATACCCTGTCCAACGCGGGCGCTTACGGTGAGCACTCCACCACCACCGTCGGCCTGTCCGGCCACAAGGCCATTTCCCTCTACGGCAGATTGGAGGCCTACCACTTTGTGGCCGATGTGGCCTATACCAATCTCCAGCCTGCCGGCGCGTTCCGGGGCTTCGGCGCGACCCAGGGCATCCACGCGGTGGAGAGCGCAGTGGACGAGCTGGCCCACCGGCTGAACATGGACCCGGCGGTCATCCGGGAGCAGAATCTCGTCCGTCAGGGACAGGTCATGCCCTCCTATTTTGGCGAAGTGAACACCTCCTGCAATCTGGACCGGTGCCTGGCCCGGGTCAAGGAGATGATCGGCTGGGAGGAGAAGTACCCCCGCCGCATTCTGCCCAACGGCCATATTCGCGCGGTGGGTCTGGCCATGGCCATGCAGGGCAGTGCCATCTCCGGCATCGACGTGGGCGGCGCGACGCTGAAGGTGAATGACGAGGGGTTTGTGAATCTGCTCATCGGTGCGGCGGACATGGGCACCGGCTGTGACACCACGCTGGCCCAGATCGCCGCCGAATGCCTGGAGATCCCAGCGGGGCAGGTGGTCACCGCCCAAGTGGACACCGACACTTCGCCCTATGACTCCGGCTCCTATGCTTCTTCCACCGCCTTCCTGACCGGCGGTGCGGTCTACAAGTGCGCCATGGAGCTGATCGAGGTCATCCGGGCGGAGGCCTGCCGTCAGAAGGGGTGGCAGAAGGAGGACACAGACTACCACGACGGTCTGGTGGAGCACATTCCGACCGGGGAGCGCATCACGCTGGCAGAACTGGCCTACACCTCCGAGTGCGGCGGCAAGCCCATGTTCGCCACGGCCAACCACACCTGCCCCAACTCCCCGCCCCCTTTTATGACCGGTGCGGCGGAGATCGACCTGGACCCGGAGACCGGCAAGGTGACGCTGGTGGAGTATGATGCGGTGGTGGACTGCGGCACGACGCTCAACCCCAATCTGGCCCGGGTGCAGACTGAGGGCGGTCTGGTGCAGGGCATTGGCATGGCGCTGACGGAGAATGTGCGTTACAATTTCGACGGAAGCCTTGTGGAGCGCAATTTCCTGCAGTATAAAATTCCGACCCGGCAGGACATCTGTCCCATCAACGTGGAGTTTGCCCCCAGCTATGAGGAACAGGGTCCGTTCGGCGCCAAGAGCATCGGCGAGGTGGTCATCGACACACCCTGCCCGGCCATCGCCAACGCGCTGGAGAATGCCTGTGGCGTGCGCATACGGGAAATGCCCATTACGTCGGAGAAGGTCTGGCGGGCGCTGAACGAGCGGTGAACGGGAAAAAACTGCTTGTCCTGCTGGCGGCCGGGTTTTCCCGTCGTTTCGGGCCGGAAAATAAACTGCTCTATGAGCTGGACGGCCTGCCTCTCTACTGCCACACGCTGGATAAGCTGGCGGCACTGCGGGATGAGGAGACCGACGTGCTGGTCATGACCAACACACCGGAGATCCAGACTTACTGTACGGAAAACGGCATTTGCTGGGGTCCCAGTCCTGAGGCGGCCGAGGGCATCGCCGCCACCATCCGGGCGGCAGCGGCGCGGGCAGAAGAGGAACAGGCGTGTGCGTGTGTATTTTTTGTGGCCGATCAGCCTAAACTGAAGCTGTCCACCATGCGGGGGTTCCTGCACTTCTGCGCAGAGCAGGATGCGGTGCTGGCCTGCGTGAAGGCCCAAGCGGGCCGGGGAAACCCGGTCTGGTTTGGAAAGCAATATTTCGATGCGCTTTCCGCCCTCCGCGGGGACGTCGGCGGGCGGTCGATTCTGGCACAACACTCAAAAGAAGTGCTCTTTTATCCGGCAGAACAGGCAGAATTGACAGACATTGACACACCCCCTTGCAAGTCGCAAAACAATCCATTAAAATAATTGTGTTATGTATAAAGGTTTATGATTTAATAGAACGGAGTGAGAATAAATGACTTTTGCAGAAAAGAAAGCTCTTTATGAATCCAAATTTATCAGCCTGGACGAAGCCCTCGGCATGATCCATTCCGGTGACACCATCGCACAGGCTGCTTACGGCAACGAGCCTCTGGCGATGCTGCGCAACCTGCACACCATCGCCGACCGCGGCGTGCAGGATGTGTGCGTCTGGATGGGCTCTCCTCAGGAGGAGTATCCCTTCATCGCCGACCCTGAGCACAAGCTGGATGGCGTCATCAGCGTGAACTCCATCTTCTATGGCCCCGCGCTGCGCAAGCAGGTGGCCGCCGGTTCCACCCGCATCAATTTCTGCCCCACCAACCTGCACTCCATGAGCCAGGTCATGATGGAGACCCGCAAGCCCAACATCTTCTGGGCGGCCGTCACCCCCATGGACCGCTATGGCTATGTCGCCGTGTCCTGCACCCAGC
>CALEQS010000011.1 GCA_937907975.1 uncultured Clostridia bacterium
GCCGAGGCGGCCCTTAATTCACCGTGTCTTGTCCTGCCATGGCTTCGGAATGAGGATGCTGCCCACCGGTCAGTCCTTGGCACACTTGCCGCAGCCGACACACTTGGTGTAATCCACCCGGGCGACGTTGTCACAGATGTAAATGGCCTGCACCGGGCAGTTGCGCACGCACTTTCCGCAGCCCAGACAGCCCGCCGTGCAGTCCCGCCGGGTGTCCACGCCCTTTTTGTGGTTGGAGCACATAACGATGGGCTTGGGCTGCTCCCGGTAGGCATAGAGGAAGATGATGCGCTTGGGACACACGCTCTCACAGGCGCCGCAGCCGGTGCACTTCTGCTCATCCAACCGCGCCACGCCGTCCACCACCTGGAACGCGTCAAACTTACAAGCCCGGGTGCAGTCGCCAAAGCCGAGACAGCCGAAGGGGCAGGAGGAGTCACCGTTGTTATAGAGCACATTGCAGGCAGCGCAAGAGGGAATGCCGTGGTATTCGTAGCGCTTTTTCGTATGGGCAGTGTCGCCCTGACAGGCGATCATGGCCTTGTATTCAGTGGCCGCGCCGGCTTCCACGCCCATGATGGCGGCGATCTTCTCCGCCACCGCCGCACCACCGGCGAGACACTGGTTCACCGGTGCGACCTCTGCCACCGCCTTGGCGTAGGCGGAACAGCCCGCATAGCCGCAGGCGCCGCAGTTGGCGCCGGGCAGTGCCAGCGCCACTTTCTCCGCCCGCTCGTCCTTGGTCACGGCGAACACCCTGGAGCCGATGACCAGCAGGACACCGTCCAGTAGGCCGATGGCGCCGATGACACACACCGCAGTCAGTATAGGATTCATCGCACGCCCCCCCTTATCCACCGAAGATATTTTCCACCAGTCCGCCAAAGCCGGTGAAACTCAATGCCACAATGGCGGCGCTGACCAGCGTGATGGGCAGGCCCTCAAAGCATTTCGGGGGCTTTGCCTCTTCCACCCGGCGGCGCACGCCGGAGAACAGCACCATAGCCAGCAGAAAGCCCAGTCCCGCGCCCACGGCGCAGACGATGGACTCCAGATAGGTTTAGCCCTCGTCAATATTCAGGATGGTCACACCCAGCACCGCGCAGTTGGTGGTGATGAGGGGCAGGTAGACTCCCAGCGACACATAGAGCGGTGGAATGAACTTCTGCAGAAACAGCTCCAGCAGCTGCTCCAGCGGCCAGGTCACCGCTGGGCGCTGGTAATTTTTCCACAGCTTCATTTCCGTTTTCCGCCTCCCATCGGGATCTTGCGGGTTTTTGCGTTAATGTAAGGTACCGTGAGATTCATCAGCAGGATGGAGTAGCCGACACCCTCGTTCATATTGCCCCAGAACCGGATGGCGCAGGTGATGAGCCCACACCCAACGCCAAAGATGAGCTTGCCTCTCCGGGTGAAGGGGGAGGTGGTGTAGTCCGTCGCCATAAAAAACGCGCCCAGCAGAATGCCGCCGGAGAGCAGCTGAGTCGGCACACTGTAACCGAAAACCAAACTCATAAGCGCCACCGTGCCCAGATAGGGCAGTGGGATGGTCAGCTCCACCGTTCGTGTAATCAACAGCCAGCCGAAGCCGATGAGCAGTGCCAGCGCACAGGTCTCGCCCAGCACGCCGCCGTGGGTGCCGAGGAGCAGGTCGAGCAGGGGCAGGCGCTGACCGTGCGCCGCCAGCGGCGTGGCGCTGGACAGGATGTCCACCCCGCTCAGTGTCTGGGGATAGGGGTAGGCCGTCATCAGCGACGGGAAGGACACCGCCAGCGCGATGCGCCCCACGATGGCGGGATTGGCATAGTTGTGACCGATACCGCCGAAGAGCTGCTTTGTCACCAGAATGGCCGCCGCCGCGCCGATAACGGGCAGGTAGAGCGGCACGGTGCTGGGCAGATTGAAGGCCAGCAGGAGCCCGGTGACCACGGCGGACAGGTCGCCGACGGTCTGTTTTTCATGGTGCAGAGCGCACCACGTCCACTCCATTGCCACGCAGGCGGCCACCGTCACCGCCGTCACCAGCAGGGCACGCAGGCCGAAAATAAGTACAGACGCGATGAGCGCCGGCAGGAGGGCGAGAATGACGTTTGCCATGACCCGCCGGGTAGTCAGCGCTGCACGGACATGCAGACACCGATGTCCGGATCCTCGGCGGTATTTCTCTGCATCAGGTCGATGGCCGCCGGCTTATTGTCCTCAATGCAAATGAGACAACTGGGAATGCCCAGCCACTTCAGGCAGGCGTGGATGCCATCCAATATCGTGTCCGGATGCTCCAAAAACTCCCGGTTGTCCGTGGTCAGATAGGGTTCGCACTCCGCACCGTTGATGAGCAGGGTGTCGATCTCCGCAAGGTTTTTCGGCATCACCTTCACGTCCGTCGGGAAGCCCGCGCCGCCGAGGCCGACAATGCCGGAGTTTTCCAGTGCGGCAATAAAGCTGGCCAGATCCGTGACCTCAGGCGGGCAGATAGCCGGGTCCGGGGTCTGCGCCCCGTCAGTCTCAATGACGACTACCGTCTCCGCCTTGCCGAAGTTGTAGAAAATGGGCTCGACCGCCGTCACTGTACCGGACACACTGGAATAGATGTGCATGCTCACCTTGGCCGTGGCACGCCCCACCATGGTACCCACACAGACGTGGTCGCCTTTTTTGACACAGGGCTCACAGGGCGCACCGACGTGCTGACTCATGGGCAGAATGACCTTCGCCGGTACAGGCAGGTACTCGGTGGGAAAGTTAGCCGTATCTTTATTGTGAGGTACCTTCACACCACCGCCATTGAGCAGGCGGCGCAGCTTCTGCGGCATAGCCGGCCCTTCTTTCTGAGTAACTTTTATAAATTATATTCACGAATGTATTTTATATTGCAGTAAATGTTTTGTTGTGATGCAACCACTTTTTGTACAATCATTTTTTCACCCAAAAGTAATGTTTGTGAAATGTTCACAACTCAGCAATCAGTTTGCAAAAGAATTGCGAGACATATCACAAGCTCCTAATCATCGCGGCAAAAAGAGCCAATAGCTCGGAATCAGTACCATCATGCGCCTCAGCAGTTTAAGTGAACACATGGAGACCGCCGCCCCGGCCGCTCCCCCGCGCAGGCCCGGAATGGGCTACATCAGCCAGATCAACGACCATCTGTGGAACACCGCCACTCCCCCATCTGCCCGGATGACAAAGAGCATTCCAGAGATGTCCGCTCCTCTCCCGTGCGGAATGTGCGGAAAAGCTGAAAGTGCTCATTATGGAAATGAGAACGGAGATCGCACAGCTCCGGGCAAGAAAGTAAATGCAGCAAAACAAAAAGGCGGTGGGCCGATGCCCACCGCCGCTCCTGTTCGGAGTTGATTTTTCTGACTGTGGTTTTTATGTGGTCAGACACAGAAACCGGGCCGCAATAAACAAAAACGCGCCGGAACGGTCAACTCTGATGACCGTCCCGGCGTTTCCATCACCTTGAGGCACCTGAAGGCTTGGGGATGCCCCAGGGAAATGGGCAGGGTAAATTTCAGTCCTGATCCGCCTTGAGTACGGCATTCAGCATGACGGATGCGCCCTCGGTGCAGTGCTTGACGGAGGAGAATTCCGGCTCGCAATGGCTCAGGCCGTCCTTGGACTGGACAAAGATCATGGTGGTGGGGATCACATAGGAGCAGAACTGGGCATCGTGCCCAGCGCCAGAGTGGATGTACTGATGGCTGACGCCCAGCTCCTCGGCCGCCGCCTTGACGTAGCCCACCAGCTTCTTATCCCAGTAGACCGTGTCCCGGTTCCAGGCCTTCTCCACCTTGCAGGTGCAGCCGTTGCCCCAAGTCTTGTCCGCGCAGCTCTTGACCACGGCCAGCACACGCTCCAGCTGCTTGGGGTCCTCATGGCGGGCATCAAAGGAGAAGTCAAAATAGTCCGGCACGCAGGTGTGGACGCAGGGATGGCAGACCACCTCACCGGTGGTGTAGACCAGATCCGGGATTTCCAGCTTGTCGATCTCCTCATGGAGGTAAACAAGCGCCTCGGCCGCCGCCAGGAAGGCGTCGTGCCGCTTGGGCATGGGGAAGGTGCCGGCGTGGACGGTCTGGCCATAGAACTTCAGGCGGTAATTGAACATACCCAGCACGCAGTCCACCACGCCGATGTCGTTGCCGTTGTCCTCCAGAATGGGGCCCTGCTCGATATGGGTCTCAAACATATACTGGTACTTCTCCGGGCTCAGGCGGTATTTCCTGTCACCCTTGAAACCGGAGGCCTCCAGCGCCTGACCAAAGGTCTTGGTGGGATCCAGAATGGACTTGGAGTTCATCATGTCCTCATACTTGAACTTGCTGCGGATGTCCTCCGGCAGATAGTCATAGCAGACGATGCCGGAGCACATCATGGCAGGCGGATAGAGCGAACCCTCCTCATTCGTCCAGATCATGGCGGTCAGCGGATGCTTGTGGGGAATATTGTGCTCATGCACCGTCTCCAGCACCCCCATGGCGCTCATAACGCCCAGAATGCCGTCATAATTGCCGCCGTTCTTGACGCTGTCGCAGTGGGACGCCATAACGATGCGCTTTGCGTCCGGATCACTGCCGGGGAGGGTGGCATACATATCGCCCAGATCGTCCACTTCAATGACCGCGCCGATGGCCTCCATGCGGCGGCGCCACTCATTGCGGGCCTGGATCGCCTCGGGAGAGAGGGAATAACGGGTGATGCCGCCGTGACCGGCGTCACCGAACTTGGAAAAGGTCTTGATCTTATCTTCCATTCTGGCTTCGCTGCAGGTATACATAATATTTCCTCCTTAAAGGCTGAATGAGAATTTTATTCGTAGAGCTTGCGGTACAGCGCCGCGCAGTCCGCCTCGGTCACCTCTCTGGCGGTATTGCCGGGGGAACCGGAGGCGACGGCATCGGCGGACATCTTGTCGATCTGGGCGAAGAAGTCCTGTTTTGCAATGCCGTACTGCGCCGGGGTGGGCACCTGACAGATGGCGCACAGTTCCTTCACCGCCGTGAGGAAGGCCGCCGCGGCCTCCCCATCGCTCTGGTGGGCGGACGCCGCACCGATGGCCCGGCCCAGATCCGCAAACCGGCTCAATGCGCCGGGGAGCGCAAACTCCAGGCAGGTGGGCAGCAGCATGGCGTTGGACAGGCCATGGGGCACATGGAACAGCGCGCCGATGGGGCGGCTCATGCCGTGGACAATGGTGACGGATGCATTGGTGATGCACACACCGGCCTCCAGCGCCGCCAGCGCCATCTGCTCCCGGGCCTCCAGATCCGTTCCGTCCCGCCACGCCCGGGGCAGATAGGCCATGATCCGCTTCACTGCGGACAGGGCCAGCGTGTCGGTCAGCGGCTGAGCCAGCCGGGAGGTGTAGGACTCCACCGCGTGGGTCAGGGCATCCAGCCCGGTGTTGGCGGTGATATTCTGGGGTGCGGAAACAGAGAAGGCCGGATCCACTACCGCCACATCCGGGATCAGCTTCGGCCCCTTCAGCAGCATTTTGACCTCTGTCTCCGTATCCGTGATAACGGTAAACATGGTGGCCTCACTGCCGGTGCCCGCCGTGGTGGGAATAGCGGCCATGGGAACAAAGGGACCGGGGATCGCCTTGCCCATGAAATCCCTCAGCTTTGCACCGGGGTATTTCAACAGCACTGCCGCCGCCTTCATGAGATCCATCGGGCTGCCGCCGCCCACGGCGATCATATAGTCACAGCCGCCGTTCAGATAGGCCGTCACACACGCACGCACCATTTTGTCGGTGGGTTCACCGGGAATATCGGAAAAGACATCATACTCCACCCCCTTTGATCTCAGCAACTGCAGCAGTTCCTTTGTGCCGCTCTGCTCTTTGACCACCTTACCGGTGACGATCAGCGCCTTCTTTCCAAGGCACAGCTGATCCCCTGCTGCACTCAGGCTGCCGGAGCCGCTGACGATGGTGGGCGGCATATAGAAAAATCGGCTCATGACATACCTCCTGTCTCAGATCATCTTGTCCACTTCGCCCAGCACTTCATCCAGCTTGGCCAGTTCCTCCCGGAGCTGCGCCTCGGTGATGATGAGCGGCGGCGCGACCAGGATCATATTCTCGTGGCCAAAGGTCATAAAGCGCTTGGCTTTCAGCATACCGAGCACTTTGCCCATGATGCCCTCTGGATCTCTGCCATAGGGTACAAGGGGCTCGCGGGTCGTCTTGTCCTTCACCAGTTCCACGGCAGAGAACAGGCCGATGTAGCGCACATCGCCCACGCAGGGGTGCTTGGCCTTCATCTCTTCCAGTAGCTCACCCAGCACTTTACCCACCTCGGTAACATGGCCGGGGATGTCATGCTTGAGGTAATAATTCACACAGGCCACACCGGCGGCGCAGGCCAGCGGATGGCCGTTGTAGGTCAGGCCGCAGGAGAGCACATGGTCGTCAAAGTAGGCGGCGATCTCCTTGCTGACGCACACGCCGCCCAGCTGGACATAGCCGCAGGTGACGCCCTTTGCAAAGGTGACGATGTCGGGCTTTACGTCAAAATGCTGGAAGGCGAACATCCTGCCCGTGCGGCACCAGCCCGCCATAACTTCATCACACACCATCATGATGCCATACTTGTCGCAGATCTTCCGCACCCCAGGCAGATAGCCCTTGGGCGGAATGATGATGCCGTTGGGGCCGGTGATGGTCTCCATGACGA
>CALEQS010000012.1 GCA_937907975.1 uncultured Clostridia bacterium
GGCCATGCTGTCTGCGGAGGTGGGCTGGAGATTGATGAGCACCAGCTTATCTCCCCGGTAATAGTTGATGAGCCCCGCCGCCGGATAGACTACCAGCGAGGTACCCGCCACAATGAGCATATCCGCCTGCCGGATGGCACTGACCGCGCCGTTCACCGTGTCGTCATTCAGGCACTCTTCATAGAGCACTACGTCCGGCTTGATGATGCCGCCGCAGTCACAGTGGGGCACACCGGTGGTCTTCATAACGTCCTCCAGCGAATAGAACTTATGGCACCGCTCACAATAGTTGCGGCTCACCGCCCCGTGCAGCTCATAGACCCGCTTGCTCCCGGCCTTCTGATGCAGACCGTCAATGTTCTGCGTCACCACCGCCGTCAGCTTACCTGCCTGCTCCAGCTCCGCCAGCTTGCGGTGGGCCGCATTTGGCTGTGCGTCCGGAAACAGCATTTTGTCCCGGTAAAAACGGAAAAAGCCTTCCGGATTGTTTACAAAATAGCTGTGGCTCAGGATGGTCTCCGGCGGCTCAGAATAGTGCTGGTGGTACAGCCCATCCACGCTTCGGAAGTCTGGAATGCCGCTCTCCGTACTGACTCCTGCGCCGCCAAAAAACACGATCCGGCTGGACTCATCCACCCAGCGCTGCAATGTTTTGAACTCTTCTTCCATGAAACACACGCCTCCTTATGCGGTGTGGGAATAGAATGATTCCCTTTCTCATATGGTTCTTTGCCACATCATATCATGAAATTGAATAAATTTCTACTAAATAGGCAGATAAATTCTATTTGTATTTGACAAAAGTCCTCCGGTGTGGTTTACTAGTAGTATAAACCTTCCAAGTCGAAAGGAGCCCGTCCCCATGAATAATGAACGCAGGAAAGCGGGCCTGAAAGCCAAGATCGAAGCTGCCGCAACGGCAGTTTTTTTGCGAAAAGGCTATTCTGAGACCAAAATCATCGACATCGCCAACGAGGCCCACATCTCCCCTTCCACCATCTACCTCTACTTTGACGGCAAGAAGCAGCTGTTCAATGCCCTCAACATCCCGGAGGTAGCCCGGATGCGGCCGGAGTTTGACCGCCGCCGGGAAGAGATCACCCGGGTGGCCCTGCGCCTGTTCGGCGAGCAGGGCTTTGAAGATACCACCATGGATGACATTGCCCGGGAGATTGGCTTCTCCAAAGCGGCACTCTACCAGTACTGTTCCAGCAAGGAGGACCTGTTCTTTCAGGTGCTCCAGCTCTATACCCATGCCATCCCGCCGGAGGAGGCCGTGGCCGGTGCCAACTGCGCCGACTGGCGGCAGGCCATCCACAACGTGGCCGAGAGCTATATGGCCATCGCCCGGGACTCTGACCGCGCCGCCTTTCTGGGCAGCGTGATCCGGGATTCCCACAAGTTCCCGGAGTTCGGCACCGCCTACTACGAAAAGAGCTTTTGCACCGCCCGCAGCAACTTTTCAGAGTTCTTAACCCGGCTCCAGCAGGAGGGCATCATCCGCCCCGATATTGACGTAAAAGTGGCGGTGACCAGCTTCTTTGCATCCCTCACTGCCTACACCATCCTCTATGAGACCATTAACGGCATCCCACGGGACATAGAGCAGGAGGAATACACCCATACAGTAGCGGATATTTTCATCCGCGGCATTGAAAACCGTCCAAAAGATACGGAATAACCAGAAAAACTCCCTGGACCCGATGGATCCAGGGAGTTCCTTTTTTGCGCGTTTACGCGGTCACTTCCTGATATTTGTCCTCGATGAGGTGGGAGCGGATCAGCGCCCGGCGGACTGTGGCACCCACCGCGGTGGCGGCACAGATCTTCAGCAGATCCCAGCCGATGAAAGGCAGAACGCACACCGTCATGGCGTACCACAACTCACACTTCATCTGGATCACGAACCATGCCGTGCCAAAGGCATAGGTCACGGCCACGCCCAGCACCAGACCGATCACCGTCCAGATATAACTGCTGCGGAAACGGACGATAAACGCGCCGCCGATCAGCGTAATGAACACATAACCGATGATATAGCCGCCGGTAGGTCCAGCCAGCTTGGCAAGTCCGCCGGCATAGCCGGAGAACACAGGCAGGCCGAAAGTACCCAGCAGCACATAGACGATGACGCTGACACTGCCCCACTTCCAGCCCAGCAGGCAGGCGGTCAGACAGATCACAAAATTGGTAAAGGAGACCGGTACCGCGCCGATGGGGATGGACATTGGGCCGATCACGCACATGACCGCCGCCATCAGAGCACAGACCGTCAGCTGATAGACAGAGCTTTTCTTGTTTTTCACGCAGATTACTTCCTCTCGTTTGGGGTAGCTCTATCTTAGCGGAAATCACTTCAATTGTCAACCAATATATTTTGCAAGTTTACAATCAACTTCCACCTGTGGTCATACGCTCCGCTCCATGGCCTCTCCCAGTTTCTGAAGTGCCCGTTTTTCAATGCGGGAAATGTAAGAACGGCTGATGCCGCACAGCTGGGCCAGCTCCCGCTGGGTCCGTGGCGGCCCGCCGTCCAGCCCATACCTGCCTATAATAATCTGCTTCTCCCGCGCATCCAGCACCTGCTCTACGCACTGGCGCACCCGCTGGCAGGCATCCCGGTTGTCCAGCTCCTCCAGCATATTGTCATCCACTCGGATCAGATCCTGAATGGACAGATTTCCTCCGTCTCCCTCTGTATCCAGCGTCTCTGAAAGCGACACCTCTCCTGACAGTCTACGGGTTTTGCGGAGGTACATCAAGATCTCATTTTCAATGCACCGCGCGGCATAAGTGGCCAGCTTGATCTTTTTATCCGGCCGATAGGTATTGACCGCCTTGATAAGCCCGATGGTGCCGATGCTGATGAGGTCATCGGTATCGCCAGTCTGAGTGTAATACTTTTTTACGATGTGAGCAACCAGACGCAGGTTGTGCTCAATGAGCTTATTCCGGGCTGCAAGATCTCCTTCTGCGGTCTCGGCCAGCAGGCGGCGCTCCTCCTCCGGCTTTAAGGGCCGGGGAAAGGAGCTTGCGGTGTTCATCCGCAGAGAGAAGAAATTGCCCTGAAACAGCAGAAGGGTCAAAAGGGACAGCATATGCGTCAGCTCCTTCTTCAGACTGAGCTATCCTATTCCCGGACAGAATGTCCCTATCACCGCATCAAGTCCGGCAATTGCTCTCTTTCCTCTTTCGCTACCTCTCCCCCTCCGGGATGCAGAAGGGTCCCTGCGAAGCCCATGTTCCGCAGAGACCCTTTGATGCAAAAGTGCCGCCACACATCGAATGTACGGCGGCGCTTTTCCTTTTATTGTTTGCTTACTTTACATAGCTCTGGATCATGCTGTCCAGCGCCTGTTCGCACTCGTCTGCGTTCTCCACATAGGCCATACCGTGGGCCGCACCGGAGGTCAGGATCATCTGCTTCTCTCCGGCATAGCTGTCATAATAGCTCTGCACGGCGGCGGGATCCACAATGGTGTCCGCATCGCCCTGAATGACCAGCAACGGCACTGTGCAGCCCTCGGTCATCTCTCCCAGGTCAATGGCCTTCATGCTGGAACCCAGCGGCTTCTTGGCAAAGAAATCGCCAACGGTCACCATAAAGCCGGGCAGCTTGAACTGCTCCTTCATGAGGTATGCCGCCTCGTCGTAAAGGTTGGAAATAGGGCTCTCCGCCACGACAAAGGTAAGCATATTCGAAAGGGTGCCGTCCTGCTGGAGCAGCTTGGCACCGGCCAGTGCCTCGTTGGCACCCAGTGTGTCGCCGTGAAGGATGACCTTGGAGTCCGCGCCGTAGGTATCCCGCAGGAGTTCCACCCAGTGCACCAGATCTCCGCCTTCATCCCGGCCATAGGTCACCACATCGCCGCCGCTCTCGCCGTGGTCACGGCCATCTGGCAGAAGAATGTTGTAGCCCTTCCTGGCGTAGTAGTCGGCAAACAGGTAAACCGTGTCCGTGCTGCTGCCGTCGAAGGTGTGGAGCAGAACCACAGTCACATCGCTGCCCGCATCATACAGACCGCCCTTGAGGGTGACGCCGTCGTCCGCAGTCACAGAGACATCGTCCCGCAGGTGGGTCTCCTTCCAGTCGTCAAATGCCTGCTGGTAGGGCAGCAGCTCTCCCTTCTCCACATCGGAGCGCTTCAGTCCCTTCAGGGACTCCAGCACACTGGCAGTGCCGTCATAGTGGTCAATGAACATATTTACATAGTTCTGGGGATAGCGGATCACCCAGATGGCGGCAATGAACAGTACCACGAACAGCAGCATCAGAATATGGTGCTTACGCTGCTGCTTGGTGGGCTTGGCGCGCTCCTGCTGGGGGGCGGCAGCCTGAGTCTCTTTTTTCTTCTTCATGCTCCGTCCCTCCTTAACCGGCGATCAGCATACCAAAGCTGCTGGTACTGACCTCGTGGCCTGCCCTGTGCTCGTCGAGCCACTGGTCGTAGCGCTCCTGCTGGAGCTGCTCCCGGGCCTGGGCCACCAGGTTGGTCTCACCAAACCCGTTGAAGTAGACCAGATAGACGCCGGTCTCGTCCCGCAGAACGGCGCTGTCGCCGCTCTGGCGGGCAGGATCAAAGCACCACGCCTCCAGCGTGTCCTCCACATCATCCTTGGTCAGCGCGGCAAAGTGACCGTCCGGATGATCTGCGTCGTTCAGATCGCTGTACTGGCTGGCCAGTGCAATGTAGGCATCCAGCCCGCCGCCGTTCTGCTCCGCCCGGGCCTGAATGGCCTTGGCGTAGGTCTCAGCATTCTCCCACTGGCGTTCTTCGGTCTCGCCGCTGGAGCGGTCCGTGGCGGGCTTGACCATGGTGACCACCACATCGGCGGTCTGGTACTCCTCTGCCCCTGTGTAGTTCTTGGCAAACTCCTCTGCGTCGGCAGTGGAGGGGGCCAGTTCCTCCAGCACCACATCGCGGTAGGCCTCGGCCCGGGTGCGGCTGTCCAGCTGCTTATAGAAAACCTTCTCCGTCATGCCCCCGTCATAGAGCTTGGAGAGGTACTTGTCCTCGTCGGTAATATTGGCGGCAATGCAGGCATTGCGGATGCTCTCCGCCTTCTCCGCGCGCACGGACTCCACCTCATCGGAGGCGTCAAAGCCCGCCTGATCCGCTTCGGCGTTCAGGATCTGATACTCCTGCATATCGTCCAGCGCCTCATCGCGGAAGTGGTCACGCCAGGTGTTATTCTCGTCATACTGCTGGGACTTGAGCTTTTTATTGATGTTCAACCCAATATCGCCCAGCTGGTTGTAATTTTCGTTGACGAAGCTGTAATAGGCCTCATAGTAATAGAAGTTGAAGTCAGTGACCTTAAACTTCTCAGTGCCCACGGTGGCTGCGGTAAGCAGCTGCTGCGGCAGGCCGATGGTGAGCATAATGAGCACGAACACCACCGGGAAAAACATAATGAACAGGATGCGCTTGCTTTTGCTGTTTTTCATTGGTTCAATTCCTTTTTATAAGAGTGAAGCCCGGGTGGGCATTGCACTTATGATAGCGGACAAAAGCCTTTGCTGTCAAGGCATTCAGGGTTCAGGAAACAAAGAGTAGTAAATGCGAAAGGCCAATTGGACGTTCAAGAGCCGGGATGCAAGCATCCCGGCTCCTGTTTGTGGTTTTAAAGAAACCGTCAGGCGATCAATAGAAGATGATGGCGCCGACCACAGCGACAAGGCTGAAGATCACGGGGAAAACGACCGTCAGAATGAAGCTGTACTTGTAGGATTCCTTCATGTTGGTTTTGAACACGGCCATGCCCTGAGCCAGCATCGGGGAATGAGGCAGAGAGTCGAAGGTGGTCGCAGCGGAAACCACGATACGGTGGATAGCGGCGGGGTTGACCTGACCGGAAACCTGCAGCTCGCTGCCCATGCCGTACTGGCTGCCGAAGATGGACAGCCACATGACCATGCCGCTGACACCGTCGGCGCACAGAGCGGCGATCAGGCAGACAGACAGCCAGCAGGTGATGTAGGGGTTCAGGTTGATGCTCAAGATCATGTCGAGCAGGGGCTGGAAGCAGGCGGACTGCTGAGTCACCAAGCCGAAGCCATAAACGCAGCCGGACATGACGATGAAGGGGAACATCTCGGTGCAGCCCTGGCTCAGAGCGCGGGTGATCTTGATCTTGTTGATGACAACATCCCAGTTCAGCAGAACGACAACGCCGGAGGTGATCCACATGGCGAAGATCAGGGCGTTCATGGCGCTCCAGCCAATACCCAGCTGGAACACAGCGGCCAGAACGATGACCAGGAGGATGGGCAGAACGGACTTCCAGAAAGCGGGGAGCGCGATGTCGCCGAACATCTTGCTGGCGCCATACTCGTTCTCCTCATCGGTGGTGTAGCCGATGTTCTTCTTACGAGCCTGCTTGATGAGGTACTGCATATAGAGGATCATCAGGATGATACCGGTAGCGGCGGTGGCCAGGGACAGGCCGGGAGCAGCCCAAGTGGTGGTGCCCAGGAAGGTGGTGGGCAGCACGTTAGGCATAGCGGTAACACCGGGCAGCGTGAAGGTGACGATAGGAGGCACCGCAATGCAGGCTGCATAACCGATGTAGATGGGCAGGTTGGCCTGCTTCATCAGAGAGAAGGTCATGGTGGCCACGATGAAGATGTAGCTCTGGATGCCGGCCAGCTGCAGGATAGCAGCAGTGATGGCGATGATGTAGGGAGAGTGGTCAGCGCCGATGATCTTGATGAACTTATCGGCAATGGCCTCACCGGAACGGGTCTCACGCATCAGGTAGGAGAACAGGCCGGCGGAGATGAAGGCCAGACCGCTCTGCAGAGCGAAGTCGCCCAGGCCCTTGGACCAGGTGGTGGTGATGGTGTCGAGGAAACCGGTGCTGCTGCCCAGAGCGACGATAGAAGACGCAATGATAGCAGAAACGGCAGTGTGGATGCCCTTGTAGCACATGACAACGAACAGAACGATGCCAATGACCAGCAGGGCGGCGGAAACAGGAACGCTGCTCAGGAAGGGAATTCCAGAAGCGGCGGCAGCAGAACTGGCTGCTGCGGATGCTGCTGAAGACATAGTTTACCTCCTCATTTTCTCTTATTGAGTTGTCTCCCCCGTTTTCACGGGACTGCACAGTTCGCCCGGCCGCTCCTCCCCCAGAAGAGACCGGCTGTGCACAATGCACAGATAACTGCGCACTCTTACAATAAATATATTACTATAAGCCCATTTCAGTGTAAAGAGACGAAATGGGACAGCACCACAACGATGTGTTACCATTTTAACATTCTGTTGTGAAAGTGCACAAAAATAGGTGTCGATTTTTGACACCTGCGATTTTATTTTTTCAGGCACGCCGCAAAATGCGGCGTGCCTGAAATCAGGGAAAACCTATGGACTTATCAGGTTTCTGCCGATCAGTCGGCCAGGCTCAGAACGATCTTGCCGTAGTAGCTGTGGCCCCACTCAACGGGAGTCTCAACGCCGTCCACGGTCATGACCAGCTTCTTGCCATGCGCACCCTTGACGATGGCGTTCTCGCCCAGCTCCAGTGCGGTGATGTAGCTGGTGCCGGTGACCAGCCAGGAGCTGAAGCGGTCCATGCGCACGATCACGCCGTTGTTCACGGTGGGAGCGGCAGTCTGGGTGATGTTGCTCAGCTCGAGGCGGTTGGCCTGATTGATGACCTTCACGCCCTCACGATAGGACTGAGCGGCGGAGGAGATGATGCCCTCCACGCGGGTGTCGTGCATCTCGATCAGCAGGTTTTTCGGGCCGCGCAGATCCGCATCATGACCCATGTGAGGATCGGGATGGTCGCCGCCAGGCGCCGCATCAGGCGCATCAGCGGGAGGCTCAAACATACCGCCAAAGGTAGGAGCAGTAGTGGGCGCATCATCCATATGCATGAACTGCTCCATATGCAGGTTAGTGGTGGAGTTGAAGAAGTTGCCCACCACAGTCATGTCGCTCAGATCAACAGACACATCCAAATTGGGAGCATACGCGGCAAGGTCGCGGCCCTCGATGTACTCGTCCTTTTCATCCGTGGCAACCACGACAGAAGTGGCTCCCATACCCGCATCATCGTTATCATGAAGCTGGAGAACAGTGCCGTTACCGGGCTGCAGACAGGAGTTGCTGATATGGAAATCAGTAGAAGACCCCTTGACCACGATGGAAGACTTACCGGTCACAATGCTGGAGTCCGCGATGGTCACTGCAGTACCCTTGTCGCCGATGACAAACACGCCGTTGCGGTTGCCAGTGATCTCGCAGCCGTTGACGATTTCAGCGCGGGCGGCACCGATCATGCCGCGCACCAGCAGAGGATAGCCGTCGACATGGACGCTGCTGTGGTCGAAGCTGACGATGTTGCGGTCGCCGATGCAGAAGGCGCCGTAGCCCACCGCGCGGGGGCCGGACAGCTCCACGTTGCAGTCCTTGATAAAGATGTTGGCGGAGTCATCACAGCCGTCGATGGAGAACACGCCCCAGCCGTTGGTCTTGAGGTCGCAGTTGGTGTAGTACACGGTGCCGTTGTCGCACAGCTGCACCAGGCGGTTGGTGCCGGTGACGGCGATGCCCCAGCTGAAGTCACCCATCCACTCGGCGTCATCAGGGCTGTGGTTTTCGATGCGGCAGTTGTCCACATGAACCACGCTGTCGCCGCCGACGTGCACAGCGCAGCGGGTAACGCTGTTCATGGTGATCTCGCTGTCCTGAATGGTCAGGTGCACATTGTCGATGGCTGCAATACCGGCACCGGAGCCGATAAAGTCGTTGTAGCCGTGGCCATCCAGATCAATGTGGGCGTCAGCGATCACATAATCGCTGTCGCCGGTGACCAGAATGCCGTTGAAGTTTGCCTCATCGCTGGAGATGGACACACCGACAGCCTCGTCGCCGGTGATAACGCCGTCCTGCACCAGAGCGGGCACGCCCTTGGCCTCAACGACCTTGTTGTCGGCGATCACAGCGGCAGTGCGGAACTCCTCGCTGCGGCCCATCATCAGCATCAGGCCGTGGGGATCCATATGATAGTTCTCCGCCACGGTGAGCACGATGTCACCATAATAAGTGCCAGCCTTCAGCTCATGACCCACACCGTCCACAGTCAGCTGGACAAACTTGCCCTCGGGAGCAGTCAGCTTGGCTCCCTCCTTCAGCGTCAGCTTACGCAGCTCGGTAGTTTCCTCCAGCAGCTGAACGCCGTCCACGATCATCTCGCGCATAAAATCATCCTCCTGAATCTTATCTGTGAAACAGGCTCTCTAAAGCCTTTGTTTTCTATTTTACAGTAACCGATTCCCGCCAAACTGTAAAGCAACGAAATTGCCCTTGGGCACAACCAACCGTTACATTGCGTTCTTGTTTGTTGTGATATTCCACAAATTCAGCCATTCATTTTTGGCAGGCAGTAAAAACGCGGGCGAATGTCGATCCATTCGCCCGCGTTCTGATCCTCATACGCTGATTTAAATATCTCCACGCTTGAGCCGCTTGGCTGCCTCGTCCACCAAATGGCGCACAGCACGCTTGCGATTGTCCTTGCGGTAGGCCAGCACCAGCGTGACCACATGGCAGTCCGGGTAGGCTCGGAAGGTCTTGCTGTTGAGCATGGTGCAGTGCTCCAGCAGGAAATTGACGCCCTGCATCTGTTCCACCGAAGCACAGGAGGACAGGATATTATCCACCGGCACCAGCTTGTCCGTCGGAAAGCCCATGGCCTCCAGGCGCACCTTCAACTGATTGTTTTCATTCTCCGGACTGGGGGAATAAAACACCCGCTCGTCCCGGAAATCCAGATAATTGGCGTCCGGCGTGGCCTTGGGATGGTCCGCTGAGACCACCAGCATCTCCTGAAGCTGCTCCACCACCACATAGTCCAGCTCCTCACGGTTCTGGATCTCCGGCGCAAAGGTGAACGCCACGTCCACTTCTCCAGCCTCCAGCCACTTCAGCACCATCCACGAGGGTGCGCTCTTATAGACCATGCGGAGGCTGGGATTCTGATTCTGGAAGTCGCGCAGCAGCGACCGGCCCACCTGCTGAAGGTCCAGAAGCTCCGGCTGACCGATGGCCAGCAGATTGTCCTGATTGGCCGTCATACGGCCGGCCTCTGTCCGGGCAGCGGTCAGAGTCTCCTCCATATCCGTGAACGCCTTATAATAAATTTTTCCCACATCGGTCAGCACCAGCTTGCCGCGCTCACGGCTCAAAAGCGTGCATTCCAGATCCTGCTCCAGCTTGGCGACCTGCTTGCTGACCGCCTGCTGACTCAAAAAAAGCTGCTTTGCCGCCTCTGTAAAGCTGCCCACCCGAACCAGAGTCAGGAAAGACTTTACCGTCGTCTCATTGACCATTCTGAACCCTGCCTTTTCTTTTTGTTTCCAAGCCTTCTTCTCCGTACATTTTAGTGAAAACGGGCGAAAAAGGAAATTTAGATTTTGATATGGCAGACTGCGCCATATCAAATACATAATATTATATAATGATATTTTAACACACCATTTTCAATCCTTCAAGTGCCCCGTTGCTCCGGCTTTCTTCGCTTTTAAATGTAACGCTCCGTTGTAGGCGCACGCTATTTTGTCGCTTTACTTCCCCCTTTCCTTAGGATAAAGTTAGTTAAGAAGATCATTGTGCCGTGCCGCTTGATTCCGAAACGGCACGAAATAAATATAAAGGAGCGATGTACATGGCAAAAACGCTGGCCGAACGAAGGCCCGGCTTTGACGGCATGGCGACGATGCGCTATAATGAAATTGAAAATATGTAACTTTAAAAGGAGGTTTCTCTTTTATGAATCCTTACTATCCCCATCTGTTTGAGCCGCTGACCATCAAGCGGACCACCTTCAAAAACCGCCTTTTTGTGGCTCCGCACATGATGAGCCACATGGACTTCAACGGCCGTCCCGATGAGTCCATGATCGACTTCTACGCCGAAAAGGCCAAGGGCGGCTACGCCGTCGTCACCCTGGGCGACACCCCCGTTGACCGGGAGCACGCCGGCACCAACCCCCGCAGCTTCGCCTGCACCCCCGAGAACCAGCCCAAGCTGGCGGAGATCGCCCGCGCCATCCACGCTGGCGGTGCCCTGGCCAGCCACGAGCTGAACCACGGCGGCATGGTGGCCTTCGTGGACGCTAACCCCGACGCCGATCCCGAGGGCTGGGAGGCCTGGGGCCCTGTCGAGGTGCACAAGGTCGAGAAGGGTGTTCTCCACGGCGAGCCCTATGAGGAGCGCATCGACATCCACGGCATGACCGAGGAGGACATGAACGTGGTGGCCGATCACTTCGCCGACTGCGCCGAGATCCTGAAGAACGCCGGCTACGACATGGTGCTGCTCCATGGCGGCCACGGCTGGCTGCTGGATCAGTTCATCTCCCCCCTGTACAACACTCGTACCGATGAGTACGGCGGTAGCATTGAAAACCGCGCCAAGTTCCCCCTGATGGTCATTGACCGCGTCCGCCAGCGCTGCGGCGAGAACTTCCTGATTGAGTACCGTATGTCCGGCTCTGAGGAGATCGAGGGCGGTCTGACTCAGGAGGACGGCATTGCCTTCGCCAAGATGCTGGACGGCAAGGTGGACCTGATCCACGTCTCCGCCGGTCTGGATACCGAGGAGGCTCAGGCCGTTCACACCCATCCCACCATGTTCCTGCCCCACGGCGTGAACGTCCACTATGCCGCCGCCATCAAGGCCGCCGGTGTCAAGACCCCCGTCGTCACTCTGGGCGGCATCAACACCCCGGAGCTGGCCGAGGAGATCATCGCCGACGGCAAGGCCGACGTGGTGGCCATGGCCCGCGAAAGCATCGCTGACCCCTACTTCCCCGAGAAGGCCCGTCACGGCGACAACATGGACATCATCCCCTGCCTGCGCTGCCTGGACTGTCTCACCGGTCTGCACGCCGGCAATCAGCTCTCCTGCGCCGTCAACCCCCGCACCGCTCAGGAGTGCCGCTTTGACCGCATGAGCGCCCCCGCCAAGCGTCAGCGCAAGGTACTGGTCGTGGGCGGCGGCCCCGGCGGCATGAAGGCCGCTGTCACTGCCGCCGAGCGCGGCCATCAGGTGACGCTGGCTGAGGCCACCGGTGAGCTGGGCGGCCTGCTGAAGTTCACCGACTATGACGATTTGAAGGTCGATCTGATGCGCCTGAAGAACTACCTGATCCATCAGGTGGAGAAGAATGCCATCGAGCTGAAGCTCAACACCACCGTCACCCCCGAGTTCATCAAGGCCGGCGGCTACGACGCCGTCATTCTGGCCGTGGGCTCCACCCCCTCCCGTCCCCCGATCCCCGGTCTGGACGATCCCTCCGTGGAGCACGCCACCACTGTCTACACCAAGCTGGCAAACTTCGGCAAGAAGGTCGCCGTACTGGGCGGCGGTCTGGTG
>CALEQS010000013.1 GCA_937907975.1 uncultured Clostridia bacterium
CCCTACGGCGAGATCCGGGATCTGGACGACAGCTGCCCGACCCTGACCTTCAACCTGATCGGCCGCCACCAGTCCCGCTATGTCACCACCCGCGTGGCCTCTGTTCACAGCCCGTGGATGCTGAAGACGGACGTCAACGAGCTGTACACCGTCCCCGTGTCCCACGGCGAGGGCCGCTTCGTGGCGCCGCCTGAGATCATGACCCAGATGATCGAGCACGGCCAGATCGCCACCCAGTATGTGGACGTCTACGGCAATCCGACCATGGACATCTCCGCCAACCCCAACGGCTCCATGAACGCCATCGAGGGCATCTTCTCCCCGGACGGCCGCGTGTTCGGCAAGATGGGCCACTCCGAGCGCTACGGCACCTATGTGGGCAAGAACATCCCCGGTGAAAAGCATATGCCGCTGTTTGAATCCGGCGCGGAGTATTTCAAGTAATTTAAATGAGCTGACAGAAGCCCCGGCGGAATGCTGGGGCTTCTGCTCTTATTGGCAAAGACCATCTGGTCTTTGCCAATAGAAGGCTTCATGCGCGGCCGCACTCGATTGCTTTGCAAAAGTCGCACGGCCGCGCATGAGAGGTGTCAATTCCGAGGTACACGCCCCCGGAATTGACGTGCTTGGACTTTGTTCCACCGCCTTCTGGCGGTGAAATTCTGTGAAACACGAGGGAGAACTGACATGATCGTGATCTCTATCTTATCCCTGCTGGCGGCGCTGATCTGCGCGCTTGCGGGGATCGTGCGTGCCGTGCGGAGGAAGCCGACGCTGCCGTTTCTGATTGCCGCCGGGGTGCTGGGGCAGGTATGTGCCCTCTGCCTGGGACTGGGCTCCGGCGGGATGTCGGCGCTGCTGCTGCCCGTGCTCCTGCTCTGGTTTTACGGTGCGGGCATTTTATTGGCCGCCGGGATACGGGCGCTCTTTCATAAAAGCGCCGGGTGGCTGGCGCAGATCGGCCTGATCGTGCTGGGCGTCAGCACGGCGGCATTCCCGTTCTGCGCCGGGATGGGGCTGCCCACCAGTCTGCTCCTGCTGGGCCTGCTGGCGGGGCTTGTCGGCATTGTATGCCTGCTCGTCATGCTGGTGTGCCGCCTTGCGAAACGCCCGTGGCGGAAGGGAAAGTGGGTGAGCCCCATTGCGCTGGGCCTTGCAGTGGTGCTGTTCGTGGGATTCAATGCCGCATCTGCCGGTGCCCGGGCGAAGAACGCCCGGGAGGGCGAGATCCACGCCATCGCAAATGTGCAGACTGAGCTGAACTTTGAGGTGAAGGACGGGGATACGCCGCTGGAGGTCAACGAGCTGGTGGTGGACGAGGACTGGGGCTCCACCCGGGTCTATGACAGCGCCCATCTGAACCGGCTCATCGACGTGAGCGGCACCTCCGCCGGGGAGTGCCGCCGCCGCATCGAGCAGAATCGGAACATTCCCGAGAAGTTCAAGGACTATTTTACCGACTTTGTGAATCGAATCGAGACGAAGTACCCCGACGCGGACCTATCGATGCTCTGCCACAATCTGGAGACCCTGCGGGTGGAGGAGCTGAATGATCAGGCGTACCTGATGAAGACGGCCAGCGTGGACTCGCTGGGGGTCTACTTCAACAACGAAAACGCCATCTATATCCCGGAGGGCACCGTGTACGTCGAGGGGGAGTTCGGCTTTCAGGTGCTGATCCACGAATTCTGCCATGCGGCGCGGATCTGCTGGCTGGATGGAAGCAGCAAGAACAGCGCCGGCTTTGACAGTGATCTGGAGGACGATCTGTTGGGCGAGTGCATGAACTCCGACTTTTCGTGCAGTCTGCTGAGCTATGATGAGCGGGACATCGCCTACCAGACCCCCAGCAACTATCTGCGCATCATGCTGGAGTGCATGGACAACTACACCCTGTCCGACTACATGAACCACAGCTCCGCCTATTTCCTGCATAAGCTGGACGAAACTGCGGGTGACACCAATTACGCCAGCGTGATCTGGAAGCTCATCGCCCTCCAGCACTCCGAATGGCGGGAGAAGGACATCGACATTCCCGCCCAGACCTATGAGCCAATCTACGACTATCTCTGCAGGCTGTACTATCGCAGGTACGTCATGGCGGATATGACCGACGAGGAGGCACGGGCGGTGGCGGACGAGCTGGTGGACAAGGCCTTCTACGATTCCCCCGAGGACTACAAGACAGAGACTCAGCCTTTTTACGACAATTTGGACGTCTACCGCGCACAGCTGCGGCAGGACGCCCGGCAGGGAGCGTGATTTTACACTATGGACGCGATCATCTTTGATATTGACGGCACGCTGTGGGACTCCCGCATTCCGGTGGCCCACTCCTGGAACCGCAGCATTGAGAAATATACGGGTAAGCCCAGCACCTTCACCCCGGAGTATCTGGGCCGCTACTTCGGCCAGACGATGGATGTGATCGTCTCCGTCCTCTTGCCGGATAAGTCCCCCGAGGAGCGGGAGAAGTACGGCGAGCTCATCTTTCAGGAGGAGAACGAGTGGCTGGAGCACGAGCCGGGACTGGTCTACCCCGGCGTGGAGGAGACCATGGAGCGGCTCTCCAAACGCTGGCCCCTCTATGTGGTGTCGAACTGTCAGAGCGGCTATATTGAGACCATGCTCCGGGTCAGCGGCCTGGGCCGCTTCGTCTCCGGTACCCTGTGCTATGGCGACACCAATGAGGGAAAGGGCAGAAATCTTGTCACCCTCTCTAACCGCTATGGCCTGAAAGACCCCGTCTATGTGGGCGACACCCAGGGCGACGCCGACGCCTGCGCCGAGGCGGGAATGCCCATGATCTACGCCGCCTACGGCCTCGGCGAGGTCAAGCATCCGTGGAAGCAGATCAATGCCTTCCCGGAACTGCTGGATATTTTGGAGTGAATGCAAGGAGCGCCGCCCCACGGGGCGGCGCTCCTTTTTTCTTAAAACTGCATTTGCAGAGGATAGGCATAAATTGTGTAGTTGGTGACTGCATCTGCGGAAACGGTAGGAGGGAGGGAGAAACCAGATACTTCAAAGCCCATAGTTTCTCCAGCAGGGACATCGTTTGTCATGATCGTATAGAGGATACCCAGCGGCGTATCGGCTTCGTCGTACAAAACTGCCACTACATAAACCATGGAACCATCTTCGTCGGTGGTGTTCGTGAGTTGGCCGATCAGAGTCACACCGTTATAATCGTCATTCTTAAGAGTAGTATCAGATACATCATACCGCACACAGGCGATGCTTGCATCTTCAACGCTGATATGCGGAGTGATGGTATAGGTTTCGTCCGCGCTCAGATCGTCAAATGTGCTTTCATCGTACATATAACCTTTTTCGCCAGGCTGAAGCACATCGGGGTAAGCGCTGACTAAGGATTCGGTTGCGACAAGGCTGCCGTTTTCGTCCTTAATATCATAACTGCCGGTGCTGAGATACAGATCGCCGGACCCGGTGTTCGTGATTTCAATTATAGACTGTCCCCAGACAGTGCCGATGGAATCTGTGTAGACAGTGAAATTGCTATAGGTGATTTCATAAGGGTCAGATGCGCGAGTTGCCGTTGGCTCCTTTGAAGCAGATTCGGCCGGAGCGGATGAATTGGCAGAGGAAGTATCAGCGGGAGAGGAAACTGGACTGTCAGAGGGTGTGTCGGTGCCGCAGGCCGATAGTGAAAGGATAGTCAGAAGGGCGAGGGACAGGGCTAGCATCTTTTTCATTTTTATTCACTCCTTTAAAAGCTAGTACCTTAAAGTACTAATACAAACA
>CALEQS010000014.1 GCA_937907975.1 uncultured Clostridia bacterium
TACACCACCTATGAGAACAGCCAGATCACAGCGGTGCACCTGCACCACGAAAATCTAGACGCGGACACGCTGGCGCGCTATCCGCTCATCAAGGAACAGCAGATCAAAGAGCAAAACTGATTCATTTCAAAATAAAAAGGGAGGGCGATGCCCTCCCTTTTTATTTTATGCGTTTATCTGGCCGCCGCTTCACCGGCGGTCAGGCCGGTGCACCAGGCCCAATGGAGGTTATAGCCGCCGCAGTCACCGACCACATCCATCACCTCTCCGGCCAGCCAGAGCCCCGGGCAGCACCTGGAACTGAGATCCGCATTCACTTCGTCCAGCAGCACGCCGCCGCCGGTGACCTGCGCCTGCTCCCAGCTTTGAGTGCCGATCACATGAAAGCGCCACACCTTCATGTGCTCTGCCAGTGCGCGCGGCTCCTGCTTTTTGACTGAAGAAACCCTCCGAGAGAGGGGCGACAGCCCCGCCTGCTTCATCAGGGCATAGAGCAGCTTTTTATGGATGAGTCCGGGCAGAAAACGCTCCAGCGCATCGGCGCGGCTCTGCTTCGCCTGACGGCGCAGCTCCCGCATCAGTTTCTCCAGCGTCCAGTCGGGCAGAAGGTCCACCGTCAGCTCCGCACCGGCGGCGTCCCGCCCCAGCAGACAGCTCAGCTGAAAAATCGGAATGCCGGACAGGCCGTAATCGGTGAACTGTATCTCGCCGTTTTCCCGGCCCAGCTCCGTGCCGTCGCGGGTCAGGACAACGGTGCCGTGAGCCCGGACGCCCTTCAGGCCCTTCAAAGCCGGCTCCGCACATTTCAGCGGCACAAGACACGGGAAAGGCGGGCGATAGCTGTGGCCCAGCTGGCGGGCAAGGGCGAACCCGGTGCCGTCTGTCCCCTGTTTGGGCGCGGCCCACCCGCCGGCGGCGAGGATGACTGCGTCCGCAGAGAACACTCTGCCGTCCTCCGCTGCGAGTCGGAAACCCCGCTCAGTTCGGGCGGCGGTTTTGATCTTGACCCCGCACTCCACGCGCACACCGCTGTGCTCCAGACCATTCAGCAGGACATCCAGCACAGCGGACGCCTGACGGGCGTTGGGGTAGATCCGTCCCATTTCCTCCTCAGCACACCAGAGTCCCAGTGCGCGGAAGAAATCCAATGTACGCCAGGTCGGCATTTCCGCAAGAAAGTTTTCCATCATCTCCGGCTGGCTGGAGTGGTAATGTGCCGCGGTGAGGTCGGAGTTTGTCAGATTGCACCGGCCGTTGCCGGTGGCCAGGATTTTCTTGCCCACCCGGTCGAGCCCCTCCAGCACGGTGATCTCCGCCTTCGGGTCGGTGCGGGCGGCAGACAGAGCGGCGGCAAGGCCGGACGCGCCGCCGCCGATAATTGCGATTCGTTTCAAGCTCTCTCCTCCTCTGTCCAAAGCGCTGGAAACAATGTCCACGGCCAGTTTTGGGGCGGCGGGGCCTGAAAGGACATCGGCTCCTCGGTCTGCGGGTGGTGGAAGGCAATGGAGTGAGACCACAGGCCGATACCCTCCATCTCCCGGCGCTGGGCACCATACTTGCAGTCCCCCGCCAGCGGAAGGCCACGGGAGGCAAACTGACAGCGGATCTGATGGGTGCGCCCGGTCAGCAGACGGATCTTTACCAGCGAAAAACCGTCCCGGCTGGCCAGCAGCCGGTAGCGCAGAACGGCCTCCCGCACATTCTTTCCCGGCGCGTCGGCCACATAGGTCAGCTTCTTTGCCTTGTCACGGCCCAGCAGATCGCGCAGTTCGCCCTCGCCATTCTCCGGCACGCCCTCCAGGATCGCCAGATATTCCTTTTCAAACCGGTGGGACGCCACCTGCTCGGACAGGAGCCGCGCCGCCGCCCGAGAGCGGGCCAGCACCATGACGCCGCCTACGACCTGATCCAGCCGGTGGACGGTGCGCACACATTGTACCCCACCCCCAAGCGCCTGCCGGGCCAGCTCCGGCACTCCGCCGGGTTCATCGGTCGAGACGACGCCAAAGGGTTTTAAGCAGACCAGGATGCGATTATCTTGATATAAAATCTCCATAAAAGAGCCTCATTCTCATAAATCTTCCCATTAAAAACAAATATAAGCATATTGTATTCTTGCGGCCGCGTCAAGAGGAACCGTTACAATTTCTTAAGGATTCTGCAAGCATTCTTAATCAGTTTGCCGCTGTTATCTTCCGCGTGAAAAAGCTATAATTTGATTATTCTGAAGAGAAATGCGTTTTCATGCCGTTTTATGACTTGAGGCCACTTATCTCTGGTCAGGAGGTCAATCATACATATGCTCACTTTTTTCAAACGCTGGAGCTGGCAGAAGACGCTCTCCGCCGCCCTGATCGCGCTGATGGCGCTGTGCATCTTCTTTCTGCTCTGGGCATACAGCCAAGGCAAATTTGATTCTGTCGATTCAATGCAGACCTACGTCAGTTCCTTCGGGGCCTTCGCCCCGGTGGTGCTCACCGTCGTACAGGCGGGGCAGGTCGTGGTACCCATTCTGCCCGGATTTTTGGGCTGTGCCGTAGGCGCGGCGCTGTTCGGCCCGGCGGGCGGCTTTATCTGCAACTATGTCGGCATCAGCGCCGGTTCCATTATCGCCTATTTTCTGGCCCGGAAGTACGGCGTCAGCATCGTCAAGTCGCTTTTTAAGGAAAAGACTTATCAGAAATGGGAGGCATGGATCGGACGGCAGAAGTACTTTCCCTTTGCCCTGTTCATGGCCATTCTGCTCCCCCTGTTCCCGGATGATTTCTTCTGCTATTTCTCCGGGCTGACCACGATGAAGCCGCGGCAGTTCATTTGGATCATCATTCTGGGCAAACCGTGGTGCATCCTCGCATACAGTCTGATTTTTGGAGGTATTTTATGAGATCAAGGAGAGGCCTGCTGGGCTACTACAACTACACGGTCATTCTGACTTATATCGGGATGCTGACCGCCTTCTGGGGCATCACCTTTGCCACCGGCGGCCGATTCCGCGCGGCGGTCATCTGCCTGATGGTGGCCGGCTTCTGCGATATGTTCGACGGGGCTATCGCCTCTACCCGCCCCCGTATGCCGAAGGAAAAGCGCTTTGGCATTCAGATTGACTCGCTGAGCGACCTGATCTGCTTCGGCGTGTTCCCTGCTCTGCTGGTGTACTTAAACTGCGACAGCACAAAAATGCTTCCTCTGGTGGTGTGCGGGCTGTATGTGCTGTGCGCGCTGATCCGGCTGAGCTACTTCAATGTGGATGAGGAGGAGCGCCAGAAGGGCACCACAGAACACCGGGACAGCTACCTCGGTCTGCCTGTCACCACCATTGCCCTGCTCCTGCCCGCCATGTTTGGGCTGGACTGCCTGCATCTGGTGCCCATCCGCATCGGCGGCGTGGTGCTGCTGGCCTGTGCCGGGGCGGCATTTCTGATCCCCTTTCACCTGAAAAAGCCTTACCGCATCGGCAAGGTCATTATGGTCATCGTCGGCGCGCTGGAGTTCTGCGTGCTGACCCTCGGGGCATCCTGATGTCAAGATCGGCCGCTCCAAGGGAAGGGCTGACTATCCGCTTTCTATACGGCACCGCACTGGGGCGGCTGTGTCTCAAGGGGCTGGCCCGGCCCGCATTTTCCCAGCGGATGGGGACTCTGCTGGACAGCAGTTTTTCCCGGCACTTTGTCCGCCCCTACATCCGGCACAACCACATTCCGATGGAGGGCTACGAGCGGGTAAGCTACCGCTCCTTCAACGATTTTTTCACCCGGAAACGCCGCGCGGAAGCACTGCACATCGACATGGAGCCCAGCCATCTCATCAGCCCCTGCGACGCCCTGCTCTCCGCCTACCGCATCACGCCGGAGAGCCGCTTCACGATCAAGCACTGCATCTATTCGCTGGAGTCCCTGCTCCGGGACCGCCCGCTGGCGGAGCACTATGCGGGCGGTCTGTGCCTCATTTTCCGGCTGACGCCCAAGCACTATCACCGCTACTGCTACATCGACGACGGCCGCCGGAGCGACAGCTTCCCGCTGAATGGGGTGCTCCACTCCGTGCGGCCCATGTGCATCGGCAGTATGCCGGTCTTTGTGGAGAATCAGCGGGAATACACCATCATGGACACTGCCCACTTTGGCCGGGTCATCCAGGTCGAGGTGGGCGCGCTGATGGTGGGCAGGATCTGCAATGAACCGGGACAGGGCCGCATCCACCGGGGCGAG
>CALEQS010000015.1 GCA_937907975.1 uncultured Clostridia bacterium
TCAACATTCTGGACACCCCCGGCCACCAGGACTTCTCCGAGGACACCTACCGCACGCTGATGGCCGCCGACAGCGCCGTCATGGTCATCGACGCCGCCAAGGGCGTGGAGCCCCAGACCCGGAAGCTGTTCAAGGTCTGCGCCCTGCGGGACATTCCGATCTTCACCTTTATCAACAAGATGGACCGGGACGCCCGGGACCCCTTCGAGCTGTGCGAGGAGCTGGAGCAGGAGCTGGGCATTGCCACCTGCCCCATCAACTGGCCCATCGGCTCCGGCAAGGAGTTCCAGGGCGTGTATGACCTGAAGCAGCACAAGATCATCCACTTCACCTCCAACACCAATGCCAGGGCCGCCACCGCCACCGAGGTGGAACTGGACGATCCGGCCCTGGTAGAGCTCATCGGCCAGGAGAAGCGCGACCAGCTGGCCGACGAGGTGGAGCTGCTGGAGGGCGCCGGCGCGGAGTTCGACATGGACGCCGTCCGCCACGGCAAGCTCTCCCCCGTGTTCTTCGGCTCCGCCCTCACCAACTTCGGCGTGGAGCCCTTCCTGGAAAACTTCCTGCGCATGACCACCGCCCCCCTGTCCCGCAAGGCCGGGGACGAGGTCATCGACAGCTTCAGCGACGATTTCTCCGGCTTCGTCTTTAAGATCCAGGCCAACATGAACAAAGCCCACCGGGACCGCATCGCCTTTATCCGCGTGTGCTCCGGCCGCTTTGACGCGGACAAGGAGGTCTACCTGGTCCAGCAGAACCGCAAGGTGAAGCTGTCCCGCCCCCAGCAGCTGATGGCCGCCGAACGGGAGATCATCGAGGAGGCCTACGCCGGCGACATCATCGGCGTGTTCGATCCGGGCATGTTCTCCATCGGCGACACGCTGTGCACCCCGGGCAAGAAATTCGCCTTTGACCCCATCCCCACCTTTGCCCCGGAGCACTTCGCCCGGGTGCGCCCCAAGGACACCCTGAAGCGCAAGCAGTTCATCAAGGGCGCGGAGCAGATCGCTCAGGAGGGCGCCATCCAGATCTTCAAGATCCCCTATGCCGGCATGGAAGAAGTCATCGTCGGCGTGGTGGGCACCCTTCAGTTCGACGTGTTCCAGTACCGGCTGAAGAACGAGTACAATGTGGACATCATCATGGAGACGCTGCCCTATGAATACCTGCGCTGGATCGAGTCCTATGACGGCGACCCGGAGGACATCATCAAGGGCAACGACGTCAAGCTGGTGGAGGACTACAAGGGCAGCAAGCTCCTGCTCTTCGGCGCCCAGTGGAGCATTAACTGGGTCATGGACAAGAATAAGGGGCTGGTGCTCAGCGAGTTTGGCGGGGCGAAGTTCTGATCATCTGTCAATTTAAAAACCACCCCCGGAAGCATCTGCTTCCGGGGGTGGTTCATTTTACCTGATTCAGTTCAGCTCCGCCGTGATCTCCAGCTTCCGGTCACCGTTGTAGTCGGTGCGGACGGTGATCTCCGCGTCCGCGTCTCCGGCCGGGATGGTCAGGTCGTTGGTGGTCATGGTCCTGCTCTCCAGACAGACCGCAGTGAAGAAACGGTGCTCTCCCTCGTCCAACTCGATGACTACCGTCTCGCCGTTGCGCATGGGCACGCCGGGGGCGTTCAGCATCAGTTCTTCCCGGTCCTTCTCCTCCAGTTCGGCGAGGAAATTCGCCTGCTCCCGGTCCAGAACGCAGTCATATTTCATGGCAAAGCAAGCCAGCGCCCGCTCCCTGTGCACGATCAAATGCCGCATAATTGAAAAATCCTCCTGCTGTGTTTTTGATTATTATAACAGGTTTTCCACAAAAGCAAAACCCCGGCGCGCCGTTGACAGCTTTCGTGCTCCGTGCTATCATTACCAATATTCCAACTATGATAATTGGTTAAAGGAGCAGAAAATCAGAAATGCTGAATCAATTTTCCAGAACGCAGCTGCTGGTGGGCCGTGAGGCCATGGAGCGGCTTTTCGCCGCCCGGGTGGCGGTGTTCGGCATCGGCGGCGTGGGCGGCTACACGGTGGAGGCGCTGGCCCGCAGCGGCGTGGGCACGCTGGATCTGATCGACGACGACAAGGTGTGCCTCACCAACCTGAACCGCCAGATCTTCGCCACCCGCAAAACCGTGGGCAGATACAAGATCGACGTGGCCCGGGAGCGCATTCTGGAGATCAACCCGGATGTGGTGGTAAACACCTACCGCACCTTCTACGCGCCCGACACCGCCGATCAGTTTGATTTCACCCAGTACGACTACATCGTGGACGCCATCGACACCGTCACCGGCAAGCTGGAGCTGATCGAGCAGGCCAATCGCTGCGGCACGCCCATCATCAGCTCCATGGGGGCGGGCAACAAAATGGACGCCTCTGCCTTTGAGGTGGCGGACATCTACGACACCTCCATCTGCCCGCTGGCCCGGGTCATGCGGCGGGAGCTCAGAAAGCGGGGCATTCCGGCACTGAAGGTAGTCTACTCCAGGGAGCCGGCCATCACCCCCATCGAGGATATGTCCATCAGCTGCCGCGCTCACTGCATCTGCCCGCCGGGCACCGCCCGGAAGTGCACCCAGCGCCGCCAGGTGCCGGGCAGCAACGCCTTCGTCCCCGCCACCGCTGGCCTCATCATCGCCGGTGAGGTGATCAAAGATCTGTGCAGGGTTTGACTTTTTAATATTGACCCACAAACAAGCGCCCCATCCGCAGATGGGGCGCTTTTGTTGTCCTCAGTAGTTCTCCAAAAAGCTGTGTTCCTCGCCGTGGGTCTTGTAGCCGGGCATGGTGTCCAGACAGACGGCGTGGATGCTGTTGAAAATGCTCTTTTCAATATTGGGATTGTCCCGCTTCAGGCGGCGGATCAGCAGCTTGATCTCCTGCCGCTTGGAGCCGCCGCCGCCGTTGTCGCACATGGTGCAGTTTTCGGTGAATCGGCAGGCGCACTGGATGAACTCCAGCTCATTGTAGCGCTTCCACGCCAGAATGTTATCCTCGTGGACGCAATACAGCGGCCGGATCAGCTCCATGCCCTCGAAATTCGTACTGTGCAGCTTGGGCAGCATGGCCTGGATCTGGGAGCCGTAGAACATACCCATGACCGTCGTCTCAATGACGTCGCTGAAGTGGTGGCCGAGGGCGATCTTGTTGCAGCCCAGGCTCTTGGCCTTGCTGTACAGGTGGCCCCGGCGCATCCGGGCGCAGAGGTAGCAGGGGGACTTCTCGCTGGCGTTGGCGATCTCAAAGATGTTCGTCTCAAACACCGTGATCGGGATCTCCAGCAGCTGGGCGTTGGCCTCGATCTTGTGGCGGTTCAGCTCATTGTAACCCGGGTCCATCACCAGAAACACCAGCTCAAAGGGGTAGGCACTGTGGCGCTGGAGCATCTGCATCAGCTTGGCCATCAGCATGGAGTCCTTGCCGCCGGAGATGCACACGGCGATCTTGTCCCCGGGCTGGATCAGTTCATAGTGCTTCACCGCATAGGTGAACTGGTTCCAGATGGACTTGCGGTATTTTTTCAGCAGGCTCTGCTCGATCTTCTGGCAGGGCGTCAATACGCGGCTCATAGCGTTCTCCTCACTTGCTCAGCTGCTGACGGCACTCGTCAAACAGCCGCAGAAATTCTGTGATCTCCTCGTCGGTGGTGGGCCAGCTCAAGCTGATGCGCCACGAGGACAAGGCGTTTTTCCGGTCGCGGCTCACGGCGAACACCGCCCGGGAGGGGGTGCCCTCCACGGAGCAGGCCGACTTGACCGACACGCAGACCGCCCGCTCCGCCAGCGCGCGCTGAAAAGCCGCGCCCCGGATGCCGTTCACGCTCACATTTAAAATATATGGCACCGCCCCTTCGGGGCTATTGATGCGCACGCCGGGGCGTTTGGAGAGCTCCTCCCGCAGGCGGCGGTTCAGCCGCTCAACATGGGCCCAGTGCCGCTCCCGTCCCTCCAGCGCCAGCCGGAGGGACAGCTCGGTGGAGGCATCCAGCGCCAGCGCCGGGGTGCCACTGCGGTAGCGGGTGGCGCTGACACCGCCGTGCATCTGGGGTTCCAGCACCAGATCCGCCCGCTTGACCAGAATGCCGCTGCCGTTGATGCCGCCGAACTTGTGGGCGGCCAGCGCCATGGTGTCCAGCCCCTCGAAGGAGAACGGAATGCGGCCGATGGCCTGAGTGGCGTCCACATGAAGGCGGCAGCTGGGGAAGTCCTTCAAAATCTCCCGCATCTCCGCAATGGGCTGGACGACGCCCAGTTCGCTGTCCACCGCCGTCACCGCTGTCAACACCGTGTCCGGCCGCAGCAGGGCCCGGAACTCCTCCAGATCCACCCGGCCGTCCCGGCCGATGGGCACCAGGTCGATCTCATAGCCCTGCTCCTGCAAATAGGTCAGGCTGCCGCTGACGGAGGAGTGCTCCAATGCAGTGGAAATGATGTGCCGTCCCACATGGCGGCTGGCCCGGGCCAGCCCCTTGATAGCCAGATTGTTGGCTTCGGTGGCACCAGAGGTGAAGATGATCTCCTCCGGCTTCGCCCCCAGCAGCTCGGCGGCAGACGTCGTCACCCGCTCCAGCTCCGCTCTGGCCGCCCGGCCCGCCGGGTGGGCGGAATTCGGGTTGCCCGGAAACGCGGACTCCACCGCGCAGAACCGCGCCAGCACCTCCGGCTCCGCCGGATGATTGGCCGCATAGTCCAGATAGATCATGTCCGCTCCGCTCCCTTCAACCCATTGGTTTCATCTGATTTATAATCATTTATCTTATCAAATCAGGCTGCGAAAATCAAGGGCGGCGATGGGGCGGAGGATTAAGCGGGTAGATTGGGGTTTGCAGGTTTCCTCCGAAAGGCTTCCCCCTGGGGGGAAGCTGGCACGGCGGAGCCGTGACTGATGAGGGGACAGGTCCAGGATGGCCTTCCCTTCGTCGCCACCTCATCCGTCATTTACTTTGCAAATGCCACCTTCCCCTCAAGGGGTGATTCCCCACAGTGTGGGGTGAGCCCGAGAAAGAAATATGCC
>CALEQS010000016.1 GCA_937907975.1 uncultured Clostridia bacterium
CCGCCCTCCGGGCGGTTGGCCGCTTGCACGCGCCTTCGGGCGCAGTCGTCGCTTCGCTCCTCAGAATGACACGAGCGGCAATCTGCCTTTATTTTGCCAAACCCAAATTATAAGGCCCTCATTTATTCCATCAAACCTCTGCGTTCTCCAGCCTCAGTGCCTCCATGGCCGGGACCTTCACTCTCAGCACACCATCCACTGCCAGATACTTCCGCCCGGTGGTCAGCTCCATCGCGGCCGGTCCTTTCCACAGAAGCTGCGCCAGTGCGGGCTCTGTGCCCCGGTTCACGGCCACACCGGCACTCCGGCCGTCCTTCTCCCGGGTGAAGGAGAGCACGCTCCCGGCGCAGGTGCCCCAGCGGAGCACGCCCTCTCTCAGGGGGGCGGAGCGCTTTCTGTGCTGACCCAGCGCGGCGAACCACTCGGTGAGCTCCTGATCCTCCCTGCCCCATGGGAAGGTGCGGCGGTTGTAGGGGTCCTCATAGCCCTCCATGCCCGCCTCATCACCGTAGTAGACGGTGGGCGCACCAGGGAAGGCAAACAGCACGGCGGAGCCCAGCTTCAGCAGTGCGGTGCCGCGGCGGCGCTCTTCGCCGCTCATGACGTAGCCGCCCCGCTGTTCCTTGCTCCACTCCTGCCGCTGGGTGCCGGTGCCCAGATAGGTCAGAATGCGCAGTGTATCGTGGGTGCCCAGCGAGTTCATGGCGTTATAGAAGGCAAAATCGGGGTAATTCTGCCGCAGAGTCTCCATTTCCTGCTGAAATTCCGCCGCGTCGCCCCCCAGCAGGTAGGCGATCAGAGCGTTGCGGAAGGGATAATTCATCAGCGCGTCCAGATGGCCGCCCAGCAGGTGGCGGCGGCGCACGCCATAGGCCACCTTAGTGGTGCCGTCCTCCCAGACCTCGCCGATGACGGCGGCATCCGGCTTCTCTGCCCGGGCGGCATCATGGATGCCGGCCACAAAGTCGTCGGGCAGCTCGTCGGCCACGTCCAGCCGCCAGCCGTCCGCGCCCCGGCGCAGCCAGGTGCGCACCACGGAGTCCTCTCCGCCGAAGATGAAGTTCCGGTAACCCGGGTCGTGCTCCTCCACGGCGGGCAGGGAGTAGATGCCCCACCAGGACTCATACTTGTCCGGCCAGTGAGTGAACTGGAACCACGGACGGTAGGGGGAGTTCCAGTCCCGGCTGGCTCCCTCGTGCTCACCGTAAAACCCATCGCCGTTGAAGTAGCGGCTCACCCAGCCGGTGTGGTTGAACACGCCGTCCAGCAGGATGCGGATGCCCATCTGATGTGCCTTTTTGCACAGGCGCTCAAAGTCCTCGTTCGTGCCCAGCATGGGGTCAATGCGGCTGTAATCCGCCGTGCCATAGCGGTGGTTCTCCGACGCCTCGAAGATGGGGCAGAAATAGATGGTCTCCACCCCCAGCGCCTCCAGATAGGGCAGCTTCTCCTCCACGCCCTTCAGGTCTCCGCCGAAGAAGTCCCGGTTGCAGATGTCATAGCCCTCCGGCGTTCTTCCCTGAGATCCCATGACCGGGGTTTCGTCCCAGTTCTGGTGCACCCAGCGGTTTCCCACCATCCCGGCGGGATCCGGGATGCGGCTGCGGCAGAACCGGTCGGGCAGGATCTGATAGCACATCCCCCTGCCGAACCAGCCGGGTACCTGATCGCGCCCGTCGTAGACCGTGAGCTGATATTCGCCGGTCTTCAGCTCCCGGCCCCGAAACCCGGTGAGCCGGAAGGAATACCACACAAGGCCCACATAGTCCCCAGTGTCCACCGTGCAGGAAAACTCGTCCCGCACCCAGTCCGTATCCGTCCACGGCATGGGGATGGTCTCGGTGCGGTTCTGGTCAAACTCGTAGCGAAGCGTGACCTCGCCCCGGCTGAACCCCATCGTCCTCGGCGGGCGCAGAGTCAGGCGCACCGTCTCCCCGGCGCGCACCGCGCCGTAAGGTGCCTTACAGCGCAGATCCCCCGGATCAAACACATCGCTTTCGTTCATGTCATCCATCTTCTTCTCTCTTTATGCTCATTCGCCCTCGTCAGCAGGCGGGGCATCGCCGCTGGGAGCCGTCGTATCTTCATCTGCCGGAGCCGCATCGTCCTCAGCGGGGACGGCATCGTCATTTCCCCCGTCAGTGTCCTCGGCGGGCTGTGCGTCCGCCGCAGCACGATGAGTGGACCTGTGGCGTGCCGCCGCAGTATCGGCGGCATCCTGCGTAGTCGTATCGGCGGGGGCTGCATCCTGTGCGGTCTGATCCGCCGCATCAGTCTGGGACTCAATGCCGAAATACTGCTCCAGCATTTTCGCCGCAATGACGGCGGTAGCCGCACCGCTTCCGCCCTTCTCCACCGCCACGCAGACGGCGATCTGGGGATCGTCGTAGGGGGCAAAGCAGACGAACAGACCGTTGGCGTTTTCCTGGCCGGTGACCTGGGCAGAGCCGGTCTTGGCGCCCACCTGAATGCCCGCGTCCGTCAGATTTTTAAAAGCCGATGCCACAGACTTTGTATTCTGCACCACCTCCAGCATACCCTGCTTGATGGCGTCCAGATTCTGGCTCTGAAGCTCCACGGTGTTCAGTACTTTGGGCTCATACTCCGTCACATTGCCGTCCGCATCCGTCACCCGCTGGAGCAGGTGGGCGGAATAGCGTGTGCCGCCGTTGACCAGCGTGGCCACATAGTTGGCGATCTGCAGCGGGGTAAACAGGTTATCGGACTGGCCGATGGCGGCGGACAGAGTGTTGCCCGCGTACCATGTCGTACCGACGCTGGCGGAATACTCCGGCCCGGCGTTGACGCCGGTGGACTCTGCCAGCTCAATGCCGGTGGGTTCACCCAGTCCATAGGCCTGGGCATACTGGGTCAGCGTCTCAATACCGACGTCAATACCCACATGGTAGAAAAAGATGTTGCAGGAGTCCCGCAGGGCGTCGCTCACCGTCTCCATGCCGTGGGTCGCACCGCTCTGGCGGTAGAGCCAGCACCGGAACTGGGTGCCGTAGTAGTCCATGACGCCGGTGTCCCGGATCTGAGTGGTGGGCGTGATGACCCCGGTCTCCAGTCCCGCGGTAGCCGTCACCATCTTATAGGTGGAGCCGGGGGAATAGGTGCCCTGAAGCGCCCGGTTGAACAGGGGGCTCAGACTGTCATAGGCCTCGTCATAGGTCATGGTAGCCGCGTCAAAGGTGGGCCAGTTGGCGCAGGCCAGCACACCGCCGTTGTGCACGTCGATGGCCACTGCCGCACCGCCGCCGGTGCTGTTGTTCAGCTGGGGGACGTACTCGGCCAGCGCGTCCTCTGCGGCGGCCTGCAGGCCGCCGTCCAGCGTCAGCGCCACGGTGTCGCCGGCCTTGGCCGCGACGGTGTCCTCCACGCTGACGGTATTGCCCTCCTTGTCCACGGTGATCGTGCGCTCACCGGGAGTGCCCTTCAGATAGGACTCGAAGGCGTACTCCACGCCGGACTGGCCCACGCTGTCGTCCATGCTGTAGCCCTGGGCCTTATAGTTCTCCCCCTCGTCCCAGTTCTCCGCCGTGATAAGGCCCACCCGGCCCAGCAGGTGGGCAGCATAGGGCTGAGGATAGGCGCGCACGCTGACCGGGTCAATGCTGACGCCGGGCAGAGAGCGCTCCTTCACCACGCTGATAAAGGAGATGTCCACATCGCTGACAAACACATAGTCCGTCCACAGGATCTCTTTTTTGCGCAGATAGCAGGAGTAGAGCACGCCCAGCGCGTCACGCTGTTCGCTCTCGCTCAGCTCGGTCAGGCCGAAGGTCTCCGCCATCTGGCTCAGCAGGTCGGCGGCGTCCTCGCTCTTTTCCCACTTCATGTCGTCGCACAGCCGCCCCAGCCGGGTGGGCTTGGTCTCGCCGCTGTCGCTGTCCACATAGGTATAGGTGTTCTCACCGGTAAAGACATAGGGGGCCTCGGCGGAGATGGGCAGCTCGGTGTCCGTCCATGCGATGTCGTGCGCCCGGCAGATCTCAATGAGTTGCTCCACCGCCGCGCCCTGAGCCGCCGCGTCGCCCATCTTGTCCAGATCCAGCGTCACCTGATACTGGGTCTGGTTGCCCACCAGTTCGTTGCCGTCCCGGTCGGTGATGATGCCCCGGGCCGCCGGGACGCTCTCCACCGAGGAGAGCGTGTTCAGCGACTGAGCCGTGGACTGGTCGATCTTCTGAACGATCTGATAGTGGTAGAGCAGGATGAAAAAGCACAGGAACATGGCCGCCGTCAGCGCGGCAATGATCCCCGTGCGGATATGAAACTTTTTGCCTTCCATAGGCGCTCCTTCGCGCGTCCATCGGGGCAGAGCCATTGATGGACGGGGTATCGTCTATTGCTCCGCCCGCGGGCGGAGCAGTTCTGTGAAGCCGGCACTTAAACTTAATAGGTGCCCAGCTTCTGATGCACAAATCGAAACAATGGGTATGCCGGCAGGGCCAGAATGAGCGAATACACCAGTTCCATCCCGGCCAGGCGGCAGATGATGCCAAAACTTCCGGCCCCGGAATAGAGCATCCAGCCCGCCCGGATCAGCTCCGTGACCAGCAGGCTCACAAACGCGCCCAGCAGACAAGGGCCCAGCAGTTTTTTAGGCTTACGGTCGGCGGCGAAGCCGGTCAGCATTCCCAGCAGTGCGCCGAGAAAGATCATGCCGGCTCCGGCCCCGCCCGGCGCAAGACAGGCGAACAGCCCGGCACACAGGCCGAAGACCGCCCCGGCCACACTGCCCTCCATGACCGCCGCCAGAGCGATGCCCACCGGCAGAAAGTTGGGCACGCTGCCCAGCAGGGGAAAGCGGCCGAAAATCAAAGTATAAAAGAAATCACAGATCAAAAAAGCAATGGCGTAGCCGATCCAGAGGATCACGCCGCCCCGGCGTTCTGTCATAGGGCAGTCCTCCTCATTCCACCACGTCAAAGTCCTTGATGACAAAGACCTGACTCAGTTCGTCCAGATGGACGGAGGGCTCCACCACCGCATAGGCCTCCATGCCGGAGGAGGTGACATCGGTCTCCGTCACGGTGCCCACGATAATGCCGCTGGGATAGACGCCGCCCATGCCGGAGGTCATGACCTGATCCCCCTCACCCAGCGCCGCGGAGGGAGAGAGATAGCTCAGCTTACAGCAGCCCTTGGCCATGGTGTCCAGATCGCTGGTCAGAATGGCGGACTCCTCCGTCCGCACCGCCGTGGCGCCCATGCTGATGGACGGGTCGATGAGGGTGGTCACCGTTGACCAGTTCGTACCGGTCTCCGTCACCACGCCCACCAGATAGCCGTTTTCCGTCACCACGCACATATCCTTCTCAATGCCGCTGGAGGTGCCCTTGCTCAGGGTGAGCGTGCTGCTCCAGCTGGTGGTGGTGCGGCCGGTGATCGCGGCGGACTCAAAGGTGAAGTCCCGATGGGCCTCCCGGAGTTCCAGCAGCTTTCTCAGCCGCTCGTTCTCGTCCAGCGCCGTCTGGGCCTGGCGGTTCTCCTCGTCCATCTGGGCCACCTGGCCCTCCAGCTCGGCCACCCGCTCCTCCAGTTCGTGATAGTGCAGTGTGTAATCCCGCACGGCGGCGATCTTGTCCGTGACGAAGGCGGCCGCCGCCCGGAAGGGCGTGCCCAGCGCCCCCAGCACCCGGCCGGCAGGGCCGGTCAGGTTGGGCACAAAAACGGAGCCGATGCTGATGGCCGCCGTCAGCAGAAGGGCGATGATGAGCACCCATATTCCATTATGTCGCAGGAAATTTTTCAAGGATAGTTCTCCTTTATGTGGTGTGGAATTGCTCCCGTTTTGTCATTCTGAGGAATGAAATGGCGAAGAATCTTACAGCGCCATCTTCTACCATACGCCTTACTGCCTGTCGAAGGTCAGTGTTTTAAGATCCTTCGCTCCGCTCAGGATGACACAGTGGAGTGCCGCTGCAAAAGCGACTCGAGGCAGAAGCAGATTTTTACCCCAGATCCAGTTCACTGAACATCTCATGCAGGGCGCACATGGGCAGACCGACTACATTATAGTAATCCCCCCGGATGCCCCGGATCAGGGTGCAAGCCCGGCCCTGAATGCCATAGGCTCCGGCCTTGTCCATGGGCTCCCCGGTGGCGACATAGGCGTCGATCTCCCCGTCGGTCAGGGCGCGGAACTCCACCTCGGTGCACTCCACATGGGTGTACTCCTCGCCGCCGGCCAGCACGGCCACGCCGGTATAGACCTGGTGGTGCCGCCCGGACAGGGTGCGGAGCATCTCCTTTGCCCGTGTCTCGCTCTCCGGCTTGCCCAGCACCTCATTTTCCAGCGCCACCACGGTGTCCGCGCCGATGACAGCGCAGTCCGGCCGGAGCGCAGCCACTTCCCGTGCCTTCTGGAGTGCCAGCTGTTCCACCAGCTGCCCCGGCGTCAGGCCCTCAGGCGCGGTCTCCTCCCCCCTGGCGGGCAGGATCTCAAAGTCGTCAATGCCCATCTGGTGCAGAAGCTCCTTCCGGCGGGGCGAGCCGGATGCCAGCACGATCTTCCGCGCCCCCATCAGTTCGTACCCGTGCTGCCGAAGCCGCCCCGGTCGGCACCCTCCAGATGAGCGCGCTCCTCGAAGCGGATGGCGGGCTGGTGGGCCATGATGCGGAACTGGCACACCCGGTCGCCGAACTCCACCACCGTGTCCCGGGTGGCGTAGACCGGCAGCTTCCACTCGTCATTGTCGCCGCAGTAGCTCTCGTCAATGACCCCCATGGAGTTGGTCTGCAGCAGCCCCCAAGTCTTGAAGGTGGAGGACCGGGGCACCACATGGGCCTCGTAGCCGGCGGGCAGTGCCATGGCCACCCCCAGCGGGATCAGGGCAAAATCCCCCTTCTTCAGCTCCATGCGCTGGGCACAGCGCAGGTCGATCCAGTCGGACTTGCCGTCAATATAGGTCAGCTTTTCCATCTCAGGATGGAAGTATTTGATTTGAATGGTTTCGCTCATGGTGATCTTTCTCCGTTTTTAAATTGCCTGATAGTACTATTCTGTCATTCTGGGAAACGGCGCGCACAGGCGGCCAGCCGCCCAAAACGGCTTTAAATGAAGCCGCTGCAGAGGCTTAATGCACCAGTATTCAACTGCCCGCGCTGCGGCTGCAGAAGCTGGTGTTTTAAGATTCTTCGCTCTGCTCAGAATGACAAGCATGTGGGCTCCGCTTTATTCCACATCCCGGTAATAAAGTCCCCGGGTAAACCCCTCTGATGCTACCGCATTTCCGGCGCGATAGGCGTCGAACACGCGCAGGCACTCCTCGGGGCTCTCCTGCGTGAAATTCAGCCGCAGGGCCCAAAGCCCCGCCCGTTGCAGCTCGCTCTGCTTATCCGCCAGCCACAGGGGCAGGCTGTTGAAGATCTCATTGCGGCAGCCGTAGGCCCGCAGCACCGGGAACTTTGCCTTCCGCCGGTCCACGATGCTGTTTTCCGCCTCGCAGCCGCGCCGGCACTTTCCGTCCCGGGCCTTGTAGATGCAGTTCTCCGTGATCATCAGCGGCAGGCGGGCATAGACGATCAGCTCGCTGGGCAGAGGCTTCTTCTGATCGCGCACCCGACTGAGCCGCTGTTCAAAGGACAGCGTCACCGACTCAACGCCCAGCTGCGCGTACATCCGGGCGCACTCGGCGTTGTAGACCTCCAGGCCGAAGTCGCCGCGCAGTCTCATGCCCGCCCGCCGGGCCAGATCAACGTCGCCCAGATTGCCTGCAAGCACGGACTGAGCGCCCGCCTCCTTCAGCTCGGCCAGCTTCTTTTCCACATCTGCCGTCTCCCGGTCCCAGCGCACCCGGGGCAGAACGACGGAGGGCTCAATGCCCCGCTCCAGCATGGGGGCAAACCACCGCTTCGCCTTGAGCGCCTGCTCCAGCGGCAGGTAAATGACGGCCGGCTCCCGCTCCAGCAATGCCTCCGTCAGCTGGCATGCATCCCGGACACATACCGTAAAGGCAGGCTTGCGCGCGTTTGCTCCGGCGTTGTCCGCCTGGGGGGCATAGGGGGTGCTGCGCCGCTGGGGCGGCGCGCCCCGGAGGGCGGTCATCTGCTCCAGCGCGTCCCGGCGCAGGGCGTTCAGCTGGGAGGCCGGAGCCATCAGCCCTGAATTTACCACGCCGGCAAGCTCGGTGATCTCATAGGGCGTGCCGCCGGTCTTTTTCAGCCGCTCGGCGGTGTCCTCCACCGTGGCAGGGCGCTTCAGCGCCGTCTGGGGCACCTCGCCCGACACATGGACCGTGTGGACGCCGTCGCTCAGTGCCAGCGCCATGGGCGTACCGGTGCGCAGGGCAAAGGAGCCGGTCAGCGCCACGCGCGGGTGCTCCCGGCCATAGTCCGCCCGGGCGGCGGCGAAGAGCTCCTTCGGCTCCCGCTCCTCCTGCCGGGTGCCGAACATATGCCGGCCCGTATGGTCGGTGAAATAGCCGTCGCTGAAGCCCTGGCGGGAGAAGGCGGTGCGCAGCTGCTCCACCTCCTCGGCGGTGGGCTCCCGCCCCTCCCGGATGGCCCGGGCGTAGATGCCCGTCACCACGGCCACATATTCCGGCCGCTTCATGCGGCCCTCGATCTTCAGGCAGGCCACGCCCAGCTCCTCCAGCTCCCGGAGGTGCCCGGCCAGCGACATATCCTTCAGCGAGAGCAGGGCCCTGTCCGCCCGCTCGCCCCAGCCGTAGTTCAGCCGGCAGGGCTGGGCACACAGACCCCGGTTGCCGCTGCGGGTGCCGATCACGGAGGAGAAGAAGCACTGGCCGGAGTAGCACATACACTGGGCGCCGTGGCCGAACACTTCGATCTCAATGGGGGAATGAGCGCAGATATAGCCGATCTGATCTTTGGAAAGTTCCCGGGCCAGCACCGCCCGGGTGCAGCCCAGATCCGCCGCCCGCTTCACACCGTCCAGATTCATGATGCTCATCTGGGTGCTGGCGTGGATGGGCAGATCCGGCGCCGTCCGGCGCACCAGATCCTGCACACCCAGATCCTGCACCAGCACCGCGTCCGCCCCCGCGTCGGAGGCAAAGCGCACCTGCTCCGCCGCGCCGGGCAGCTCCGCGTCCGAGAGCAGGGTGTTCAGGGTCAGATAGACCTTGACGCCCCGGACGTGGCAGTACTCCACCGTCTCGGCAAACTGCTCCGGGGTGAAATTTTTCGCGTTGCGCCGGGCATTATAATCGCCAAAGCCCAGATAGACCGCCCCCGCGCCGCTCTGAACGGCGGCGGTGACCGCCTCCCGGGACCCGGCCGGGGACAGCAGTTCCAGCATGATTACTTCTTTTCTTTGTCCTTGCTGTCCTTGCTATCCTTGCCGCTGCTCAGGCGGAAGATCTCCCGCTTGGCCTCGCTCAGGTCGGCCTTCATCTGGGCGGACTCGTCCAGCGCCTCCTTCAGCTGGCGGCGCAGGCGTTCGCTGGCCTCCATCTCCTTGAAATAGCTGTCGGCAATGTTGGCGGCAGCCAGCACGGCGGCATCCATGGCGGAAACGCCGGCAGTGCGCGTCATTTCCTGGATCTGGCCGCTCACATAGCCGGCCACCTTCTCCACATAGGCCTCGCCCTCGTCGGAGATCAGAGTGTACTCGCGCTGGGCGATGGTAACGGTAACTTTGCTCTTCATATTCGGAAATCCTCCAGTCAAAAGAATGGTTCATTTGTTGTCTATGGGCAAAATCCACCCAATTATGGATGATAGCATTATAGCATAGTTTCACGGGTTTGAAAACGGAAGATTATATGAATATGGGGCCCTTCTCCGCAGGCAGCCCATCGTCTCCACAGGAAAGCTGATTTTTCGGCCCTCATCCGTTTCCCTCTCTTGCCAGCGCGGGAAAATCCTGCTATCATATAGCTTGTAATATTATGCGCTGCTGCGCTTTAAAAAGGAAGGAAACCATTGAAATTTGAAAACCTGGGCCTCATACGTCCCATCCTGAACGCACTGGAGGAGCAGGGCTACCAGCAGCCCACCCCCATTCAGGAACAGGCCATCCCCGCCGCGCTGGCGGGACGGGACGTGCTGGGCTGCGCCAGAACCGGCACGGGCAAGACCTGCGCCTTCTCTGCACCCATTCTCCAGCGCCTTTCCGCCGCCCCCAAGGCCGGGCGGCCCATCCGTGCCCTGATCCTCACCCCCACCCGGGAGCTGGCCATTCAGATCCAGGAGTGCATCGAGGCTTACGCCGCCCACCTGGACATCAACAGCGTCGTCATCTTCGGCGGCGTGGGCCAGAACCCGCAGGTGGAGGCCATCCAGTCCGGCTGCGACATCCTCGTCGCCACTCCGGGCCGTCTGGAGGATCTGCACAATCAGGGCTTTATCGACGTGAGCCAGCTTGAGATCTTCGTGCTGGACGAAGCCGACCGTATGCTGGACATGGGCTTCATCCACGATGTGAAGAAGATCCTCTCCTGGCTGCCCGCCAAAAAGCAGACCCTGTTCTTCTCCGCCACCATGCCCAAGGAGATCTCCCAGCTGGTGGACTCCCTGCTCCACGACCCGGTGAAGATCGTGGTGGACCCGGTGAGCTCCCCCGTGGAGGTCATCGACCAGAGCGTCTATCTGGTAGACAAGAACAACAAGACAAAACTGCTGGTCAAGCTGGTCAACGACAAGAACATCCCCTCCGCCCTGGTGTTCACCCGCACGAAGCACGGGGCCAACCGGGTGGCGCAGGACCTCACCAAGGCGGGCATCACCGCCGCCGCCATCCACGGCAACAAGAGCCAGACCGCCCGTCAGGCCGCGCTGGCCGGATTCAAGGATGGCTCCGTCCGGGTGCTGGTGGCCACCGACATCGCCGCCCGCGGACTGGACATCGAGTCGCTGGGCTGCGTGTTCAACTACAACCTGCCCGAGGTGCCCGAGACCTACGTCCACCGCATCGGCCGCACCGGCCGGGCCGGCAAGGACGGCATCGCCATCTCCTTCTGCGACTACGGGGAAAAGCCCCTGCTGCGGGACATTGAAAAGCTCATTGGCAGATCCATCCCCGTAGTGGAGGATCACCCCTTCCCCATGCAGGTCTTTGAGGTGCCCGTAAAGGACGCCCGGGGACGGGTGGTCAATCCCGAGGACGCCGAGGCCCGCGCTGCCGCCAAGGCCCGCAGGGCCGAGCGCCAGAACGGCAAGGGCAGAAAGAACGGCGAAAAGGCCGCCGCGGAAAGGCCCGCCAAGCAGGCCGGGCCCGTGAAGGCCAAGCCCGTGCAGGAGCAGGCCGCGTCCAAGGCGAAAACAAAGGCAAAAGCCAAAGCGAAGGCAGAACCGGCCAGGCCGGAGGAGCTCGACTCCCCCGCCGCTGTCAAGCTGCCCACTGAGCGGCGCTACAAGCGCCCGGAGCGCAAGCCCATGTCCGCGCTGGACGAGATCGCCCCGGCACTGCCTGCGGACGAGCGCCCTGAGCCCAAGTACGGCATAAAGCGCACCGGCCATCTGCGCAACACCTTCTTCACCCCCGAGGAACAGAAGGTCTACGGCGGCGAGCCGGAGCCCTTCATGGATGCCACCGCCCGGCTCTTTGCCTCCCGCTCCACTGCCCGCACCCCGGAAAACCGTGAGGAGCGCCGCAGCAAGGGCAAAAAGAGCCCGAACAAGGCCGCTTCCGCCGCCGGTCAGGAGGAGCAGAAGCCCAGGCAGAAGCAGAAAAAGCCCGCCAACAAGCAGGCTCAGAATGCTCCTGCAGGAGAAGAAAATTCTTCTGCCGCCAAGAAGAAAAAGCGCAAAAAGAAGCCCGCTCAGCCCAAGCCCACTCAGGAACAGGGCACGCCCGCCGTTCAGCAGCGCCTGCTGACCCCGGAGAAAAAGAAGAAAAAGCGCTCCCGCCGCAACGACCGTCCGCCCATGCAGCAGCGCTCCATCTACGGTGCCCATAAGAAGGACTCCACCGAGCAGGAGGGCTCCCTCATGAAGCCCTACTACCTGTCGGACGATTGACGAAGGAAGAAAGCTTACTGGTCACGGCAGGGGCGAGCCGCGCTCGCCCGCTGGTACAGGCGGGCGGATGGTATCCACCCCTCCGCGCGCGGTGGACTGATGGTCTGTGCCGCACCCCAAAGGCTTCCCCTCGGGGGGGAGCTGTCACCGAAGGTGACTGATGAGGGGGCGTCAAACCGAGCGCTCTAGTAGACGCCACCTCATCCGTCATTTGCTTCGCAAATGCCACCTTCCCCTCAGGGGGAAGGCTTTTGCGCAGCATCACTGTAAGAAGAAGGAACGATCATGCGCAAAAAACTGTCCTTATTTCTGACCGCCGCCGCGCTGGTGGTGGTCGATCAGATCACGAAAGTGCTGACCCGCGCTTTCATTCCGCTGGGTGAAAAGATCACCCTGATCCCCCATGTGGTGGGGCTGACCTACGTTCAGAACACCGGCGCGGCCTTCTCCTCCTTCAGCGGAGGGACAAAGCTGCTGGCTCTGCTGTCGCTGGTCATCACGGTGCTCATCGGCATCGCCATCGCAAAAGACTGGCTGCACCACCCCTTCGCCCAGTGGTCGATGGCGGTGGTCATGGCCGGGGCCTTCGGCAACTTCATCGACCGGGCCTTCATCGGCTATGTCACCGACATGGTGGACACCCTGTTCATGAATTTCGCCGTCTACAACTTTGCTGACATCTGCGTGGTGCTTGGCATTCTGGCGCTGGCGGTCTACATCATCTTCTTCTACGAGAAGTGCGAGGGAAAGAAAGCCAATGGCCATTCTGACGATCAGGGCTGACGCCCCCGGCGAGCGGGCCGACCAGCTACTCGCCCGCAGTGTGGAGGGCCTGACCCGCTCCGCCGCCCAGAAACTGCTGGACGAGGGCCGGGTCACCGCAAACGGCAAGGCACTGAAAAAGAACGCCCGCCCGGACGAGGGGACGCTGCTCACCGTGGACATCCCGGATCCGGAGCCGGTGGACATCGTGCCCCAGGACATCCCACTGGACGTGGTGTACGAGGACGAGGACGTCATCGTGGTCAACAAGCCGGTGGGACTGGTCGTCCACCCCGCCCCCGGCCACCCGGACGGCACACTGGTGAATGCCCTGCTGTGGCACTGCGGCGACAGCCTGAGCGGCATCAACGGCGAAAAGCGGCCCGGCATCGTCCACCGCATTGACCGGGACACCTCCGGCCTCATCATCGCCGCCAAGAATGACGCCGCCCATCTGGCACTGGCCGCCCAGCTGGAGGATCACTCCCTCGCCCGGGTGTACGAGTGCGTGGTGCAGGGGAACCTACGGGAGGACGAGGGCACCATCGACGCCCCCATTGCCCGCAATCCAAGCGACCGCAAAAAGATGGCGGTGGTACCGGGCGGCAGGCGGGCCGTGACTCACTATACCGTTCTTGGCCGCTATCCGGGCTACACCCACGCCCAGTGCCGCCTGGAGACCGGCCGCACCCATCAGATCCGCGTCCACATGGCCTACATTGGCCACCCGCTGGTGGGCGACACGGTCTACGGCGGCAGAGCCGTCAAGACGCTGGCCGGCCAGTGCCTGCACGCGCGGAAACTCACCTTCGTCCATCCCCGCACCGGCGATGCCATGACGGTGGAGTGTCCCCTCCCCGACTGGTTCCAGGCCGTGCTGAACAAACTGGAAAGAGGTCAGAAGCTATGAATTACCCCCGTCTCTTTTCCCCTATTACGATCAAACCCGGCTTCACACTGAAAAACCGCATCTTCATGCCCGCCATTCACAGCGGGCTCTCTGAGGACGGCAGTGTGAACGCCCGGTTCACCGAATACTACAAGGCCCGGGCCGTCGGCGGCGCGGGCCTGCTCGTCATCGGGGCCTGCCGCTTCAACGGCAAGGGCGGCAAGCCCAATGTAATGCACATCGACTCCGACGCCGACATTCCTATGTGGCGTGCCTTCACCAATGAGCTCCACGCCGCCGCCCCGGACTGCAAACTGGCGCTCCAGCTCTTCCACGGCGGGCGCTATGTGGGCAATGACCAGAGCGCCGTCGGCGGCGAGGCACTGGCCCCTTCGGCGGTGTTCTCCGGTTTCTCCCGCTCCACTCCAAAGGAGATGAGCGTGGAGGAGATCCAGAGCACCGTTGCCGACTGGGCTGCCGGTGCCGTCCGGGCCAGACAGGCGGGCTTTGACGCGGTGGAGATCATCGGCTCCGCCGGTTATCTCATCTCGGAGTTTCTCTCCCCGGTCACCAACCTGCGCACGGACGAGTACGGCGGCAGCGCCGAAAACCGCCGCCGCTTCCCGCTGGAGGTCATCCGCGCGGTGCGTCAGGCCGTGGGCCCCGATTATCCCGTGATCCTGCGCATGGGCGGCAAGGACTTTATCCCCGGCTCCAATGGTCTGGAGGAGGCCAGGGTCTTTGCCGTGGAGGCCGAGGCTGCGGGCATCGACCTGCTGAACGTCACCGGCGGCTGGCATGAGACCACCGTCCCCCAGCTGCCCGGCGACCTGCCCCGGGGCGGCCTGAGCTATCTGGCCGCAAACGTCAAAAGTGGGGTGTCCATCCCGGTGGCCGCCTGCAACCGCATCAGCTCCCCCGCCGTGGCGGAAAATATTCTGGCGGAAGAGAAGGCCGATCTCATCGGCATGGCCCGCCCTCTGCTGGCCGACCCCGAGCTGCCCCGGAAGGCCGAGGCGGGCCGGGCAGAGCTGATCCGCCCCTGCGTAGCCTGCAATCAGGGCTGTCTCGTGGGCGCGTTCTTCGACCGGCCCCTGTGCTGTCTGGCCAATCCGCTGTGCGGCCGGGAGTATCAGCTGGAGCACCGTCCCGCAGCTGGCAAGGTGCTGGTCATCGGCGGCGGCCCGGCCGGGTGTGAGAGCGCCCTCCAGCTGGCCCGGCGCGGCTATGCCGTCACCCTCTGGGAGCGCTCCGGCGCACTGGGCGGCCAGCTGAAACTGGCCGGGGCCTGTCCCGCCAAGGGCGAATTCAACACTCTGATCCATTTCTATGAGCATCAGCTGGCTGAGCTGGGCGTTCATGTGGAGCTGAACCGCGCCGCCGACGCCGTGAGCGTCACGACCGCCGGATTCCGGCGGGTCATCGCCGCCGCAGGCGGCGCGGCCAATGCCCCTGTCTTTGAAAACGCCGTCACCGCCGAGGACATTCTGACCGGCGCGGTCATTCCCGGAAAGCACGTCGTGATCGTGGGCGGCTCCTTCAAGGGCGTGGAAACCGCCCGGTACATCGCCCGCGCGTCGGCCCTCACCCCGGAGGAGCTCTTCTTCCTCATCACGGAAAAGGCCGAAACGCCGGAGACCGCCGCCGCCATGGCAAACGTCTGCAATCGTGAGATCACGCTGGTGGAGCGGAACAGGAAGATCGGCGCGGGCTATGAGCCCGGCGTGGCATGGACGGTCATGCAGGAGCTGCATCGGCTCCATGTCCACACAAAGAAGCTGACCCGCCTCACTGACCACCGCGCCGAAAACGGCACGATCACGCTGGAGAGCACGGACAAGGATGGCAATGTCACGGTAAAACCCATCCCCTGTGACACGCTGGTCTGCGCCGCCGGCGTCCACCCGGACGACAGCCTGCTGAACGCCCTGCGCGCGGAGGGCATCGAGGTCGAGGCCGTCGGAAACTGCGCCAGACTGGGCCGGGCCATCGACGCCATTGCCGATGCGGCAAAACTGGCCCTCACCTTTTAACTCCGTTTAAGCCTACTGTTATATCATCGCAGTTATAACAGAATAGGCAAATAATTATTTCCCCTTTGTGGCATTTCTGTTATAATAATTCTGTAATATCGATATAAGTTCCATCTTGCGGAATAGAAAGGATGTTTTTATGGATCGTCTGAAAGGTAAAGTTTCCATCGTCACCGGCGCCAACTCCGGCATCGGCAAGCGCACCGCCGAGATCTTCGCCGATGAGGGCAGTGATCTGGTTCTGGTCGCCCGCCGTCTGGACAAGCTGAAGGAAGTGGAGGCCGAGTGCGCCGCCAAGGGCGTGAAGGTCATCTCCGTCTCCGCCGACGTGAGCATCTATGAGGAG
>CALEQS010000017.1 GCA_937907975.1 uncultured Clostridia bacterium
CGGTGCACGGCCGCCTGCTGGGCGAGGGCTTCGATGCGGAGCAGACTGTCAGTGAGGTCTGCACGGACAGCCGCAAGATCAAAAAGGGATGCCTTTTCCTGCCTCTGGTGGGCGAGAAGTTTGACGGCCACGACTATATCGACGCCTCTCTGGAGGCCGGAGCTGCCGCCTGCCTGACGGCGGTGGAGCCTGCGCAGCTGAAGCCGGGCAAGGCCTATATCCGGGTGGAGAATACCCAGGATGCCCTGCGGGACCTGGCCAGCTGGTACCGTGACCGGTTTCCGATCCCTGTAGTGGCCGTGACCGGCAGCGTGGGCAAGACGACCACCAAGGATATGGTGGCCGCCGTGCTGGGGGAGAAGTACAACGTCCTCAAGACGGACGGCAACTTCAATAACAATATCGGCCTGCCCATGACCATCCTGCGCCTGAACCACACCCATCAGATCGCTGTGCTGGAGATGGGCATGAACCATCTGGGCGAGATCGACTATCTGACAAAGATCGCCCGTCCAGACGTGGCCCTCATCACCAACATCGGCGACGCCCACATCGAGAATCTCGGTTCCCGGGAGAATACGCTGAAGGCCAAGAGCGAGATTTTTCACGGTATGACGGCCGAGGGCCGGGCTGTGCTCAATGGGGACGACGAGCTTCTGCGCACGCTGGACGGCAAGATCGCCCAGTCCATCACCTGGTGCGGCGGCGGGGAAAACTGCGCCTGGCGGGTGACGGATCTGGAGGAGCACTGGCAGGATCATATGGAGTGCCAGCTTCACAGCCCCACCAGTGCCTGGCATCAGGAGATCCCAAGTCTGGGCGCGCACATGATCTACCCTGTGACCATGGCCGCCGCTGTAGGCAGAATGTACGGCCTGACGGACGAGCAGATCCATCGGGGCATTCTGGAGTTCGAGCCCACAAAGATGCGCATGGCTATCCTGCATCGGGGCGATGACATCACGATCCTGAACGATACCTATAACGCCAATCCCCAGTCCATGCGGGCGGCGGTGGACATTCTGTCCAAGCAGGCCAGCACCTACCGCATTGCCGTGCTGGGCGATATGCTGGAGCTGGGCGACCTTGGCCCTGCCCTCCACGCAAGCGTGGGCCAGTTCGTGGGCCGCATCGGCATTGACTGCCTGATCACTGTGGGCAAGCTGGGCGAGAGCATTGCCGACGGCGCGGAGAGCGCCGGATGCCCCAAGATCCGCCGCTGTGCCAATCAGGCGGAGGCCCAGGTCGCGCTGGCCGAGGAGGTGCGCCCGGGTGCCACCATTCTGGTCAAGGCCAGCCGGGGCATGAAGTTCGAGCACCTTGTGGATTACTTGGTGGAATTGACACCGGAGTGTGAGGAATGATCGATATTTCCGTCTCTGATCTGGTCAAGTCTTTTCAGGTCGGAGAAAATGTGTTGAATGGCGTGACCTTTCATGTCAATGAAGGGGAGCGCGTGGGCATTCTGGGCAAAAATGGCTCAGGAAAGACCACGCTGTTTAAAATTCTGACCGGCGAGTATGATTACGATGAGGGTCAGGTCTCCATTGCCCCGGGCAAGCGGCTTGGCCTGATCTCTCAGATCCCGGTTTATCCGCCGGAGTACACCGTGGAGGACGTGCTGGACACCGCTTTTGAACGCATCCACGCCATGGAAGAGGAGCTCAAGTCCATCACCGACCGCATGGCGGCGGGGGAGAGCGGCGAGGAGCTTCTGCGCCGATATGACCGCCTGTCTTCCGGCTTTGAGCAGGCCGGCGGCTATGATCTGGATGTGCGCATCAGCAAGGTGTGCAACGGCCTTGGCATTTCTCAGGAGATGCGCGCGCGGAAATTCGCCGCCCTGTCCGGCGGTGAAAAGACCCGGATCAATCTGGGCCGCCTGATTTTGGAGGATACGGACATCCTCCTGCTGGACGAGCCCACGAACCATCTGGATCTGCACGCGGTGGAGTGGCTGGAGGACTATGTGTCCCGCTTCAAGGGCACGGTGCTCACCATCTCCCATGACCGCTATTTCCTTGACCGCTGTGTGGACCGCATCATTGCCCTGAACGAGGGCAGGGCGGAGTTTTACTCCGGCAATTACAGCTTTTATGTGCAGGAGTCGGAGCGGCGCTATCAGGAGCGGCTCAAGCAGTATGAAAAGGAGCAGGCCAAGATCGGCCAGCTCACCCGCGCTGTGGAACAGATGCATCTGTGGGCATTTCTGGGCAACGACAAGCTGCATAAGCGGGCTTTTTCCATGGAGAAGCGCATTGAGAAAATGCGCACTACGGACAGGCCTCGTCAGGAGCAGAATCTGACCATGGGCTTCCAGTCCACCGACTTTAAGGGCGATGTGCTCTTCACGCTGGAGGGCGTTTCCAAATCCTTTGGAGACCACAAGCTCTTTTCTGATCTGGAGCTGGAGGTGCTGGGCGGCGAGCGCATCGCCCTGCTGGGCGATAACGGCACCGGCAAATCCACCCTGCTCAAGATCCTGCTGAAGGAGGAGAAGCCGGACACCGGCGATGTCCGCTTCGGTCCCACTGCCAAGATGGGCTACCTGCCCCAGATCGTCAAATTTGACCACCCGGAGCGCAATCTGGTGGACACCCTGATTTATGAGAAGGACTGCTCCGCCCAGGAGGCCCGGGATCAGCTGGCCGCCTTCCGCTTCCGGGGGGAGGACGTGTTCAAGAGCGTTTCCACCCTGTCCGGTGGCGAATTGAGCCGGCTGAAGCTGTGTATGCTGATGATGGACAGCATCAACCTGCTCATTCTGGACGAGCCGACCAACCATCTGGATGTGGCCAGCCGGGAGTGGATCGAGTCCGCCGTGGAGAGCTTTGACGGCGCCCTGCTGTTTGTCAGCCATGACCGTTACTTTATCAATCGCTTTGCCGAGCGGATCTGGACGCTGGAAAACGGCCATATCACCGACTTCCGGGGCGGTTATGAGGCCCTGAAGGCCAAGCAGGCCCGGGACGAGGAGCTGCGCAGCGTCATCAAGCCCGCCGCCAAAGCGGAAAAGCCAAAGAAGGGAAAGCCAAAGTCCAGCGGCGGCACGAAAAATCTGGAGAAACAGCTGCGCACACTGGAACGGGAGATCGCCAAAACCGAGGAGCTGCTCTCTGAGCTGGACAGCCAGATGGAGCAGAATGCCACGGACTATCAGAAACTTCAGGAGCTGAGCGAGACACGCGCCGCGGCGGAGGAGACCCTGAACGGCCTCTATGAGCGCTGGGAGGAGCTGTCCACCCAGATCGAAGAACTGCAGTCATGAGCTGGGGCGTAAAGATCCTGCTTATCCTGCTGGCGGCCGGACTGCTGTGTTTCGGTGCCTTGGAGGGTGCTGTGCTGGCGGGCTGTCATGATGAGGTCACCCACGATGCCGATGTGGTCATTGTGCTGGGTGCCAAGCTCTGGCCAGATGGGCCGTCCCCGGCGCTGAAGCGGCGGCTGGATAAGGCGCTGGACTATGTGAGCACTCACCCCAATGCTGAGATCATCGTCAGCGGCGGTCAGGGAAATGACGAATACACATCGGAAGCCCAGGCCATGGCAGACTACCTGCTGGAGCAGGGATGTGCGCCGGAGCGCATCCATCTGGAGGACAAGTCCACCTCTACAGTAGAGAATCTGCGCTTCAGTATGGCCGTCATGCGCGCGCTGGGCTATGACCCGGCGGAGACGCCTGTGGTCGTGGTGTCCAACGCTTTTCACCTGACCCGCACGCGTCTGCTCTGCCATCGCCTGGGATTGACGGCGGACACGCTGGGTACCCCCATGCCCGATTTGAAATCCGCATTTTATTCCTACAACCGGGAGGCTTTCGCATTGTTGAAGGACCTTCTGTTTCGCTGAGGTGCTCCATGACAGAACAGCTGGAACAATTGAATCACCGCTATGAGGAGATCTCCGCCCAGCTCTCCGCACCGGAGACCTATGACGATCCGGCGCTGGCGGCCCGGCTCAACCGGGAACAGCGGGAGCTGGAACCGGTGGTGCAGGCGTGGCGGGAATTGACCGCGTCCGAGCGGGAACTCTCCGATGCGGAGACACTGCTCCATGACGAGGACGAAGCGCTGCGCGCACTGGCACGGGAGGAGTTTCCGGCGCTGAAAGCGGCGGTGGAGCAGAAGCGGGAAGCCCTTCAGATCCTGCTGCTGCCCAAGGACCCGGCGGATGAGAAAGATGTCATTATCGAGGTGCGCGCCGGTGTCGGCGGGGAGGAGGCGGCCCTGTTTGCCCACTCTCTGTGCCGGATGTATTCCATGTATGCCGCGGCCAAGGGCTGGAGCGTGCAGATGGCCAATATGAACCGGACCGAGCTGGGCGGCGTGAAGGAAGCCACATTTTCCGTCAGCGGCCAGGGGGCCTACTCCCGGCTAAAATATGAGAGCGGTGTCCACCGTGTCCAGCGGGTGCCGGAGACTGAATCCGGCGGACGCATCCACACCTCTACCGCCACGGTGGCCGTGCTGCCCCAAGTGGACGAGGTGGAATTTGAGCTGGATATGAACGAGGTGCGCATCGACACCTTCCGTTCCTCCGGTGCGGGCGGCCAGCACATCAATAAAACGGAATCTGCCATCCGCGTGACTCATATCCCCACCAATACGGTGGTGGAGTGTCAGGATGAGCGCAGTCAGTATAAGAATAAGGACCGCGCCCTGAGCATTCTGCGTGCCCGGCTCTATGAACGGGCCCGGCAAGAGCAGGAGAGCGCCTTGTCCGCCCAGCGGCGCAGTCAGGTGGGTAGTGGAATGCGCAATGAGCGCATCCGCACCTATAATTTTCCGCAGGGCCGGGTGACCGATCATCGGATCGGCCTGACTCTCTACCAGATCGACGCTGTCATGGACGGTGCGCTGGATACCATCATCGACGCTCTGGCCGCGGCTGACCGGGCGGAGCAGATGAGCAGTCAGAGAAAAGAGACGTAACAGTATGAAAACGATTTACTGGAAAATCGATGATCCCACCGCTCAGCCGGACGAGATCACCCAGGCAGCGGAGATCATCCGTAATGGCGGGCTGGTGGCGATCCCGACGGAGACGGTCTACGGTCTCGGCGCGAACGCCCTGAATGCGGATGCGGTGCGCCGGATCTACGAAGCCAAGGGCCGTCCGTCGGATAATCCGCTCATCATCCATGTGCCCTCTGCGGACTGGCTGACGCGCTACTGCGTGGACGTGCCGGAGTCGGCCTATCTGCTGGCTGACGAGTTCTGGCCCGGCCCGCTGACGATGATCCTGAAGCGGGACCCAATCGTGCCCGACCGCACCACCGGCGGGCTGGACACCGTGGGCGTGCGCTGCCCGGATCACCCGGTGACGCTGGCCCTGATCGAAGCCGCCGGGGTGCCCATTGCGGCCCCAAGCGCCAATATTTCCGGCCGGCCCAGCTGCACCACGGCGGCCCATGTGCTGGAGGATGTGGGTGGAAAAATTGAATGCATTCTGGACGGCGGCCCCTGCGCCGTGGGCGTGGAGTCCACCATTGTGGATCTGACCGTCCAGCCTCCCAGACTGCTCCGGCCCGGCGGACTTCCGCTGGAGGCGCTGGAGCGGGTGCTGGGCGAGGTGATCGTGGACGAGGCGGTGAAGCGCCAGATGGGCGCGGGGGAGCATCCGAGAGCCCCCGGCATGAAATACCGCCATTACGCCCCGGCGGCACCCGTGACCGTGGTCACCGGCACTCCGGCCAAGTCTGCGCAGTACATCCGCTCTCGGGTGAACAAGGACTGCGGCGTGGTGTGCTACGATGAATTCCTGCCCCTGTTCGACCACTGTACCGCTCGCCCCTTTGGCTCCATGCAGAACCGGCGGGAGCAGGCTCAGCGGGTGTTTGACGTCCTGCGCAGCTTTGATTCCACCCCGGTGAAGCAAATCTATGCCCAGTGCCCGGACTCCACCGGGCTGGGCCTTGCCGTGAGCAACCGGCTCAAAAAAGCGGCGGGTTTCCATGTGGTGGACGCAGATGAACTGAGCTTTGAAAAGCAGGACAAGTTCCTGCTCTTCGGCATCACCGGCGGCACCGGTGCGGGCAAGACCACGGCGCTGATGGAGCTCGGCAGGCTGGATGTGCATATCATCGACTGCGATCAGGTCTATCACGAACTGCTGCTGGGCAGTGACGCGCTGCGGCAGGAACTGCGTGCGCGCTTCGGGAAGGATATTTTTACCCCTGAGGGGCTGAACCGCAAAAAACTGGGCGAACTGGTGTTTCACGACGAGGATGCCATGACCGACCTGAACCGCATCACGCACAAATATGTGGAGGCGGAGACGGACCGGCAGATCGCCGACGCCGAAGCCGCCGGTATGCGCGGCGCGGCCATTGATGCCATTCTTCTGCTGGAGGGCGACCTGGGTGCCCGCTGTGATGTCACCGTAGGCATCATCGCCCCGGCAGAGGACCGGGTGCGGCGGCTCATCGCCCGGGAGGGCATCACGGAGGAGTATGCCCGCTCCCGTATTGCGGCCCAGAAGCCGGATAGCTTCTACCGGGAGCACTGCACTTATATTCTGGAAAACGATGGCGCACAGGAGCGCTATGCGCAGCAGGCCCGCGATCTGTTCGGGCGTATTTTAAAGGAGGAAATTTGACATGAGTGAAGAGAAGAAGGCTTGGGAAAAGCGCAAGGAGCAGCTCTTCCTGGATAAGAAAAACGGTTATGATGTGGTGGACGAGGGCACTGTGGGCGCCGCCGCCGACTACTGCGAGGGCTACAAGAAGTTTCTGGACGCTGCCAAGACCGAGCGCGAGGCCGTGAAGGCCGCCGTTGCGCTGGCCGAGGAGCAGGGCTTTGTGCCCTACGTCCGGGGAATGGCGCTGAAGGCGGGCGACAAGGTGTACCGCTCCAACCGGGGCAAGTCCCTGCTGCTGGCGGTCATCGGTGAGGCATCTCTTGCCGAAGGCATCCAGATCGGTGCCGCCCATATCGACTCCCCCCGCTTGGATCTGAAGCCCTATCCCCTCTATGAGGACGGCGACTTCGCTCTGCTCAAGACCCACTACTATGGCGGCATCCGCAAGTATCAGTGGCTGTCCATCCCGCTGGAGCTCCACGGTGTGGTCGTCCGTAAGGACGGCACTTCTGTTGAGGTGCGCATCGGCGCGGAGCCCGGCGATCCTGTGCTGGCTATCCCCGATCTGCTGCCCCATCTGGCCGCCGCTCAGTCCCAGAAGCCGATGGGCACCGCTGTAGATCCCGAAAATCTGAACATCTTCATCGGCTCCCGTCCCTATGCCGAGGCCGAGGGCAGCGACCGCATCAAGCTGGCGGTGCTGGACCTGCTGAATGAGAAGTACGGCATCACCGAGGAGGACTTCCTGTCGGCCGAGCTGTGCGCTGTGCCCGCCTACTCCGCCGTGGATGTGGGTCTGGACCGCTCCCTGCTGGGCGCCTACGGTCAGGATGACCGCGTGTGCTCCTATGCCGCGCTGAAGGGCCTGTTCGACGCCGAGAAGCGCCATAAGACCGCAGTGTGCATTCTGGCCGACAAGGAGGAGATCGGCTCCGACGGCGTCACCGGTATGCAGTCTCAGGCCTTCGACACCTTTGTCGCCGACCTGTGCGACAGCCAGGGCGTCAGCCTGCGTGAGTGCTTTGAACACTCCTTCTGCCTGTCTGCCGATGTGACTGCCTGCTATGACCCCAACTTCGCCAATGTGTATGATAAGCGCAATTCCAGCCTCATCAACCGCGGCGTGGGCCTGTGCAAGTACACCGGTTCCCGGGGTAAGTCCGGCGCGTCTGACGCCTCTGCCGAGGTCATGGGTTACGCCCGCCGGGTGTTTGAGCGCGCCAATGTGCTCTGGCATGTTGCCGAGCTGGGCAAGGTCGATGTGGGCGGCGGCGGAACCGTGGCCCTGTTCATGGCCAACCGCAATATCGACACGGTGGATGCCGGTGTCTCCGTGCTGGGTATGCACGCGCCCTTCGAGGTGACCGGCAAACTGGACTGCTATATGACCTATCTGGCCATGAAGGCGGTCTTTGAGGAATAATTCTGCACTCCGCCCGGGGCATTGCCATGCTCCGGGCGGTTTCCAAACCCCGGTAAGGAGGAAAAGACGTGAACGAACTGACCCAATCGCTGCTGAAAGCCATCTCCAAGTATGATATGAACCTGAAGGGTGAGTATAAGCGGGTGCGCAAGCTGGAGCAGCTCTCCCACCCCTATGTCAAGCGCGTGACCAGCAACCGAATGGATCGCATCGTCCATCTGGAGGACCATGACATTCTTGTGCGCGCATTCAGCAGGGACGGAAAGATCGCCCCGGTTCTGCTGTTTTTCCACGGCGGCGGCTTTGTCACCGGCGACTTCGACAGTTACAGCAATGTCTGTGCCACGCTGGCGGCCCAGACCGGCTATAAGGTGGTGTCCGTCAACTACCGCCTTGCCCCGGAGCACAAGTTCCCGGCGGGCGTGGAGGACTGCTATGCAGTGACCCAGCAGATCCTGGCCCACTGCGAGGACTGGTATCAGGTCCCGGCGGATCAGGTGATCCTGATCGGCGACAGTGCCGGAGCCACTCTGTCTTGCGTAACCAGCTTCCTGTGCCGCGACCGGGGCGGCATCATGCCCGGCGGCCAGATCCTGATCTATCCCGCCGCATGGTGTGACTATACCGATGCCACTCCCTTCGCCTCAGTGGCGGAAAACGGCACGGACTACATCCTGACCCGCAAGAAACTGCTGGACTATATGGACCTCTACGCCTCTAAGCCGGAGGATCGGCTGGACCCCCGCTTTGCGCCATTGCGCAATACGGATTTTTCCCATCTGCCGCCTACGCTGCTACTGACCATGGAGTTTGACCCGCTCCGGGATGAAGGGGAGGAGCTTGGGCGGCGGCTGATCGCGGCGGACAACCCGGTGTCGGCCTTCCGCATTCTGAATGGTGTTCACGGTGCGTTCCGTCTGCCGGTGCGCCAGCCGGTCACTGCCGCGATCTACCGGCATATCAAGACATTTTTGAATTGTGGTGAGAAAAGTGAGCAAGCGTAATGCTTATCATTGGAGCCGGCTGGACAACGCGGCATTGATCTACCCCTCGCTGGCCACCCGGGACGCTACCCGGGTGTTCCGGCTCTACTGCCAGTTTCGTCAGAATGTTGACCCGGAAGCGCTCCAGCGCGCCTCTGACCGGGCGCTGGAGCGCTACCCAGAATTTGCCCACACCATCCGTTCCGGATTCTTCTGGCATTATCGGGAGCACACCGGATTGAAGCCGGTGGTGCATGAGGAAAATCAGACGCCCTGCTATCCGCTCTATTCCTCCAATGTCCACGGCCTGCTGATCGACATCTCATATTATCGCTGCCGCCTGAACTTTGAGATCTTCCACGGACTGGCCGATGGCCTCGGTGCGGCAGTGTTCTTCCACGCGCTGGTGCTCCTCTATCTGGAGGAAGCGGAGCTGACGGAGAGCGCTGTAGAGACCATGGCCGCCCCTGCGCCCCTCGCTGCCCGGGAAGATGACGCTTTCCGGCGCTATATGGCAGACGCAAAAGGAAAGAAGGCCACGCCGCTGCTGGGTTCCAGCCGGGGCAGGGTCTATCATTTTACCGGCCACCGCCTGCCGGACCGGCGACAGCTGGTCACGGAGATCTGCGTCAGCGCCCGGTGCATCCGCGCGGTGGCAAAGGAGTACAGCGCCACAGTTACGGCGTTCCTCTCCGCACTGCTGCTGCTCAGCATCCGGGAGACCATGCCCGCCAACCAGCGCACCCGCAAGATCTGCCTGTCTGTGCCGGTGGACCTGCGGGGCCATTTCGCCTCAGACACTCTGCGCAATTTCTTCTCCATTGTGGAGATCTGGTACGATCCCGTCACCTCCGGCGGCGATCTGGAACGCATCGTGGGGGAGGTCAGGCAGGCGCTGGAGCAGGAGCTCACTGAGGAAAAGCTGGGCAGTAAGATCAATCAGCAGGTGAAGATCGGCAAAAGCGTCACCATCCGGGTCGTGCCTCTGCTCATCAAGGAGCCGGTCATTCAGGTCGCCAAACGGCTGAGCGAGCGCAACAGCACCATGGTGTTCTCCAATGTGGGCCGTATGACATTTCCGGAGGAGGCCGCCGGACAGGTGGTGCAGTGCGGGGCGTATCTCTCCAGTGCCACAAGACAGCTGGTAGCCGCCACCTTTGACGACCGCATGGTGCTCAGCTTTGCGGGCACACTGGTGGAAAAGGATGTGGAGCGGGCCTTCCTGCGCCGGCTGGCCCAGTATGACGACGCAATTCAAGTGACGACCAACTACGGGGAAGGGGTGTGGAATACCCGTGAAGTGTAAGATCTGCGGCGCAGAGCTGATTGGCGAGCGCCGGTGCTGCCCCCTATGCGGCACCGGGTTTGACAGCTCACTGAAACAAGAGGACTACGGCTGCTACCCTGTGGTGCCAGTGCATTTGACCTATCGGGTGCTGGATTGGATCATCGGCCTCTGGGGCGTGGTGGCACTGGCAGTTTTGCTGGTGCTCCGCTTTACCGTGCTGAAAAGAATGTCCTATTTCTGGCTTCTCTGCCTGGGTGTGGCCTGCCTTCATGTGACCCTTCTGGTGGGAATCCGAAAATGGCGCAATCTGCCAAAGAGCGTCATGTATGAGGCTCTGCTGGGAGCGGGGCTGTCTATTCTCTGGGATATTGGCACCGGCTGGCATGGCTGGAGCCTGAACTTTGTTCTGCCCATTCTGGGCGGTGTGCTGGAGATCTTCTACTTTGCCCTGATCCTTTCCGGCTCCCGGAAACGGAATGCCTATGGCATCTACTTTGTGACCTCCTCCATTTGGGCGGGTGTGGTGCTTTTATTGGCCATTACCGGGGTTATCACCCTGTGGCTGCCCACTGCGGCGGCTGTTGCTACAGCTGTGGTGCTGATGGTGGTGCTCCTGCTTCTGCGGGGGCGGGATTTCCTCTCCGAAGTCCATCGGCGGTTTCATCTTTGATTAAAACGGTTCAGAACTTCTTTCACTGCAGAATGGAAGAACTGAGCCGTTTTTGCATTGAAAAAAGAGTGGAAATATTTTTGTGGTTGTGCTAATATAATACTTGTATTGTTATGTCAAATTAGGAGGATAGACCATGTTGAACTATCTTTATACGGCGTTTCTCGGTCTGGTACAGGGCATTGCGGAGTTCCTGCCCATCTCCAGCTCCGGCCACCTGTCCCTGCTCCAGAACTTCTTCGGCTTGCAGTCCGCTGAGGAGTCCAACCTGTTTCTGGATGTGGTGCTCCACCTTGGCACCCTGATCTCTGTATTTATCTATTACTGGCACGACATTGTCTCCATGGTGCAGGAGTTTTTCCGGGGCTGTGCCGCGCTGGTGCACCCGGACCCGGCGGAGAAGGAGCCGCCGGCGGCCCGCCGCATGGTGCTGCTGGTCATCGTGGGCACGATCCCCCTGTTTGCGATCCTGCCCATTAAGAAGTACATCGACAATCTCTACAATAATACATGGGTTATCGCCTGTGCACTGCTGTTTACCGGCTGCCTGCTGTTTATCTCCGACCGACTTGGTAAGGGCCATAAGACGGAGCGCAGCGTTTCTCTGGTGGACATTCTGCTGGTGGGCTGCGCCCAGGCTGTGGCCACGGTGCCCGGTCTGTCCCGCTCCGGCAGCACGATCTCTGCCGCCATGCTGCTGGGATGCCGCCGGGATTTTGCTGTTCGCTATTCCTTCCTGATGTCCATTCCCGCTGTCATTGGCGCCAATATCCTGAGTTTTGCGGATGCGGTCAAGGCGGGCATTGACTGGTCTATGATGCCTGCTTATCTGCTGGGCGTGGTTGTGGCCGCTGTGTCCGGCTATTTCGCCATCCGCCTGGTCAACAGCTTTGCCAATAAGGGCAAGTTCGGCAAATTCGCCTATTACTGCTGGGGCGTTGGCATTCTGGCTCTGATCCTGAGCGCCGTTCTCTGATCAAAGCCTGCGTGTTTGAGAGGAAAATATTATGTCTACCACGAAAAGCAAATCCACCCGGTCGGGTTCTTCTTCCCGGAGCAGCTCTAAAAGCGGCTCCGGGAAGCGCGGTTCCAGCCAGAGCGCGAGAAGCACGGCGAACCGGAGCGGTACGGCAAAAAAGTCCACCAAATCGGCCGCTGGCCGCAGTAAGTCCACGGCGAAGAAGGGAAGCACTTCGGCTCGGGGGAAGAACACCCGGAAGAGCAAAAATCAGCCAAAGCCCATGCGCCGCGAGATCGGTGCACTGGTGTGTTTCCTGCTGGCCATTTTTGCATCCTTTGGCTATTTCCATATTGATGCGGTGTTTATCACTTTCTACTGTGACCTGCTCAAGGGACTGCTTGGCTATGGCTTCTGGTTCACCCCACCGGCACTGCTGATCGCCAGCATTGTGCTGATGTTCCATAAGGGCCGCCCGGTGGGCCGACGGGTGGTCAGCGCACTGCTGCTGCCGTTCCTGTTCGGCGGGCTGATCCATGCGGCCAGACTCAGCGGTCAGTATGCACTGGGTGAGATTGTCCCGCTGTGGAAGTCCGGCCTGCTGCTGGAGAGCGGCGGTGCTCTGAGCGGCTGGTTTGCTGTGCTGTTCTGTACGGTGTTCAGCAAGATCGGTGCTGTTATTCTCTATGTGCTGGCCCTGCTTTTCTGTTTCATGCTCATTACCCGCATCACGCCTGCGGATATTGTCGATGCCATTCATAACTGGATCCTCTCCGCCCGCGACTATGTAGAGAACCGTCCTGCCTATCAGGAGGAGGACTACTACGATGAGGCGGACGAGTGCGAACCGGAAGAGCCTGTCCGTCCGGTGAGCCGCCGCAGTGCGGCCGGCCATCGGGAGAGTGCCCGGCCCGTCAGCCGCAGTCAGAAGCGTTCGGCCATTGATATTCCGCTGGATACCGTTGACACAGTTTCTCCCGCAGCGCAGCGCAGTGCGGATGAGCCGCTGTTTGACAGCCGTCCAGGTGTCCGTCCGCCCCATGAGCTGCTGGCCGAGGAGGAGAGCGGAAAGGTGCAGGGAAAGACGGCGCCTGCGGTTGATCTGCCGGAAGAGGACCCGCTGGCTGGGCTGGATCTCCAGTTCCCGGATATGAATTTTACCTCTGCAAAGCCCGCTCAGCCATCCGGTGCAGCGGAAGCAGGGGAGGCCGCTGTCCAGACGCAGACCAGTGCGGCCGGGAAGGACGGCACAGAGCTCTTTGGTATGGTGAATGCTTCTTCCAAGCCGGAACACGAGGCGCCCGAGACGCCGGTGGATGTGATCCCGGAGATGTCCGCGGATGTGATCCCGGAGATGTCCGCGGATGTGATCCCGGAGGTGCCCGCAGATGTGATCCCGGAGGTGGCCACAAAGGTGGTCCCCGCCCCGCCGGTGCGCATGGATGTGCCTGCCCCCGGTGTGGTGCGCCGTGCGGAACCCGCAAGCCAGAGTGTTCCAGCTTCCCCGCAGATGCAGAAATCCGAAGCCGCTGTGGCGGCGGCAAAGGCCCGTATGGGCGGGGAAGAGCCTGCCTATCAGTATCCGCCGGTCTACCTGCTGGACAAGCCCGGTGCAGTCTCCAATTCCGCTGCGGCGGACGAGCTGCAAAAGACGCGGGAGTTGCTGGACGATACCATCCAGTCCTTCGGCATCGACGCTCGCATCATCAATGTGACCCGGGGCCCCTCGGTCACCCGCTATGAGCTGGAGCTGATGCGCGGCGTGAAGCTCAACAAGCTCACCAATCTGGCCGGCGACATTGCCCTGTCTCTGGGCGCGTCCAGCGTCCGTATCGCGCCGATCACCGGCCGCAGCAGTGTTGTGGGCGTTGAAGTGCCCAACCAGCTGGTCACGCCGGTGCCCATCCGGGAGGTCATCGACTCCCGGGAGTTCCGTACTCATGTCTCCAAGGTAGCCTTTGCCGTGGGTAAGGACATTTCCGGCAAAAATGTGGTGGGCAACATTGCCAAGCTGCCCCATATGCTGATCGCCGGTACCACCGGTTCCGGTAAGTCAGTGTGTACGAACTCGCTCATCATTTCTCTGCTCTATAAGGCCAGCCCTGAGGATGTCCGGCTCATCATGGTCGACCCCAAAATGGTGGAGCTGGGTATCTATAACGGCATTCCGCACCTGCTGATCCCCGTGGTCACTGACCCGAAAAAGGCTGCCGGCGCGTTGCAGTGGGCAGTCAATGAGATGATGAAGCGTTACCGCCTGTTCTCCGAGGTGGGCGTGCGCGACCTGGCCTCCTATAATGCCCATGTCCTGCAGGAGGGCGGCGAAAAGCTGCCTCAGGTCGTGGTGGTCATCGATGAGCTGGCTGACCTGATGCTGGTGGCCGCCAAAGAGGTGGAGGAGTCCATCTGCCGCGTGGCCCAGATGGGCCGTGCCGCCGGTATGCACCTCATCATTGCCACCCAGCGGCCCTCCTCTGATGTCATTACCGGCCTGATGAAGGCCAATATCCCCTCCCGCATTGCTTTCGCCGTGGCGTCGTCTCTGGAATCCCGCATCATTCTGGATACTACCGGTGCAGAGAAACTGGTGGGCAAGGGCGATATGCTCTATGCTCCGCTGGGCATCGGCAAGCCCATGCGTGTGCAGGGCTGTATGATCACCGATGAAGAGGTCGCCAAGGTGGTGGAGTTCGTCAAGCAGAACAGCACTGAGAACTACGACAGCTCTGTCATGAAGGAAGTGGAGTCCAACGCCGAGGTCACCGGAACAAAGTCCGGCAAGGGCTCTTCCGGCCCCTCTTCCGGTGGAAACAACGCCTCCGTGGAGGGGTCTGCCGACGAAGCGGATGAGCTTCTGACTGCCGCCATTGAGATCGTGGTGGAGACCGGCATGGCTTCCGTCTCTATGCTCCAGCGCCGCCTGAAGCTGGGCTATTCCCGCGCCGCCCGTCTGGTGGATCAGATGGAGGAGCGTAAGATCGTCGGCCCGTTTGAGGGTTCCAAACCCCGGCAGGTGCTGATCAGCAAGGAGGAGTGGAACCGGCGCAAGAATGCCGAATCCGGCGGCGGACAGGCGGCAATTCAGGCGGATGAGTACGCCGCCGCGCTGGCTATGAGTGAAGCGGCAGATGCCGCGGCCCAGCCGGTGCCCGATTATGAAGATGAGGGAGATGCTTCGTTTTGAGCTTTCACACTTTGATCGCCAGTGATATTGACGGCACACTGATCCCGGAGGAGACCACCGTGATCCCGGAGGCGGTGTACACGCAGGTGCGCACCGCTTGGGAGAAGGGGTTCCTCTTCATGGCTGCCAGCGGCCGTCAGTACCCCAGTCTGCGCGCCCTGTTTGCCCCGGTGGCGGATCAGATGGCATTTCTGATCGAGAATGGCGGCGGCATCTATTATCAGGAGAAGTTGATTTACTTCAACGCCTTTGACCGTGACACGGCCATCCAGATCGCCCGCTATGTTCAGTCTGTGCCGGACTGCGAGTTTCTGGCCGACGGAGCGTGGGAGAGCTATGCCATTCCCAAGAGTCGCGCCTTTGTGCATCAACTGGAGGACGTGCAGAAACTCAGTGTGCGTTATATTGACAATTTTGACGCGTTCCCCGACCGGGTGATGAAGATTGCAGTCTGGTGCCCCAAAGGCTCTGGGCAGTACGAGAAGCCCTTTACAGAGCGGTTCGGCCGCTGCTCCAGAATTGCTGTCTCGGGCAGTGCCTGGATCGATTTCAGTGTTTCGGATAAAGGCTCTGGCCTGAAAGCGGCCTGCGAACTGTTTCAGATCCCGCAGGAGCGCACCATTGCCTTTGGTGACAACTGGAATGACGTGTCCATGCTGGACTTTGTGGCTCGGCCTTATATTATGGAGAGTGCCGCTCCTGCCCTGAAAAGGCGCTATTTCAACACCTGTTCGGACGTTCCAACGACCCTCAAAAAAATATTCAAGAAATTTTGAAAAAAGCTTGCATTCGTCGGAAAGCTGTGCTATTATATACAAGTCGTCAGCGAGAGCACGACATGCGGCAGTAGCTCAGTTGGATAGAGTGACTGGCTACGAACCAGTAGGTCGGGGGTTCGAGT
>CALEQS010000018.1 GCA_937907975.1 uncultured Clostridia bacterium
CGCCACCGTGGCGTCGACCAAATACTTCGGGATCTCATCATAGGTCACCCAGACACGGTTTTCCCGGGCATAGAGCGTTTTGAGTTCTGTTCCATCCCCTGAATAGATCGTGCTGGAAAGGCTCGGATTGTAAGCCTGAGTATTCAGCGTGGTCTGAGCGTCCTCCGCCTGGGGAATGATCACATCCTTGACATAGGTGCGCGCATAGCCCAGCACGAACAGGCCGGTCAGCACCGCCCCCAGCAGGATCGTCCCCAGCACGATGCCGATCCATTTGAAGACACCTCCCACGACCGAGCGCGGCCTGCGGCCGTTCTCCCTCGCTTTGGTCTTGTTATTTCTTGCCAAATGATCCACCTCCGGTGATTGCGCCTGACAGGGGCGGAAAGCGCCGCTGCCCGCAGTGGTCGATTGTTATATTGACGCTTATTTTATTATTATAGCATACCTGTCAAATAGGCATAAATATGTGTGCTTAACCGCCGAAAAAATGGGCAGACTGAAGTAAGGCAGGTGAAATAATATGAAGGATCGAAACAGTCTGCGCCCACTGCGCGCCGGGTTGCTGGTGGCGCTGCTCTGCGCCGCGCTGGCGCTCTGGGGTGGCGGCGCGGCACTGGGGTGCCGCCGCATTGCCGCGTCCGCCGACCTCCCGGTCCGGAACGCAGGCATCGCCGAGCGCGCAGCTGCGCCGGAAGATACTGAAATGACGCTGCGCGCACATCAGGGTGTGGTATGCGTCTATCAGGGTACGCTTCTGCTCTATGAAACGGATATTCCTGTGGATTCTCTTCCGGAGGCAGACAGAAAACTTCTTATTGATGGCATAAAAGTCAGCAATGAGCTGGAATTGCAGCGTTTTCTGGAGGACTTCGGAACATGAGGATGGGGGCAGTCTGAATTTGCTGCCCACTTCCCTATTGCATTTTCCGTTGGAACACGTTACAATAGGGGCACAACAAACGGACGGGACTTTGTTCACATTGTCCGGGAAAGGCGGGTCGCCAAGATGGACGAAGAGTTTGGCGCTGATTTCATTACCCTGACCGACGAGGAGGGCAATGAGTTCGAGCTGGAATATCTGGACACCCTTGAATACAAGAACGAAATGTATATGGCGTTTTTCCCCACGCTGGAGGAAGGTCAGGATGAGGACAGTGAGGACTACGGTCTGATCATCCTCCGCTGCGTACCCGGCCAGAACGGTGAGGAGGACACCCTTGAATCCGTCGATGACGAGAACATCCTGAATGCGGTCTATGACCAGTTTATGGAAACACTGTTCGACGACGAAGAGGACGAGGACGAATAACCCCAGTTCTCCCTGACTACATAAAAAAACGCCCTGCCGGGTGCGTGATGGCCTCTTTTATGGCCTACAATTCTTATATGGGCTGCCAGAAGACTCGTTTGGCGGAGCGCAGGCCTCCCAGCCCTCGGGTTGGAAGTTGGAAGCACAGAAACCAAGCGGAAGCGGCCCACCTGCACTTACGCAGGCACATTATGGGTCACACGGCCACGGCGGGGGTTGTCTTTTGTTCCCGAAGAAGTTTCTTTCTTCGGGACTTTTCTTTTTTCGGCTATTTCACCAAGAACGAGCGCAAAACAGCCTTAAGCCCTTGCAAGATTTTGACACTTGGGGTATAATGACCGATAGCGACTGCGGTCACGCATCACTTGCTGGATGCTCCGGTCGCTTTTCACAATGAAGGTCCGGTTTTCCTGAAAAGTCCGGAACGAGAGGAATGATTCAAAAACATGAGCGCATCCAGAACCAAAAAAGAGCGCCAGACTGATTTTGGCGCAGGACTGTCCCAGAAGCAGAAGCGGGAACAGGCTGAGGCTCGAAAGTCTCACCGCAATGCCATTATCTACACCATTATTGGCATTATTGCCGCCATTCTGGTGGCCGCCCTGCTGGTGTGGGACAGTGGTGTGATCCAGAAGCACATGACTGCCGTTACCATCGGTGACAAGAAATATACCGTCGTCGATGTGGATTACTACTATTATTCCAGTTACTCCACCTATGCCAACTACGCCTCCACTTACGGTCTCGACACCAGCAAGCCGCTGGACGAGCAGGAGGTCTACGACGGCTACACCTGGGATCAGATGCTGAAGGACTCCGCCCTGAAGATGCTGGCCAACGTCAGCGTGCTCTATCAGGAGGCCCAGGCCGACGGCTATGAGCTAAGCCAGGACGGTCAGGATCAGGTGGATATTGCCGCAAACAATGTTGCGTCCTATGCCTCTATTTACAACATTGACGAGGATTACTACCTTCAGAACGCCTATGGCAAGTATATGACCATGAAGGAGTATAAGCGCATCTACACCGAGTATCAGACTGCTCAGGAATATGCTCAGTACAAGGGCACCTCCTTCGATGTCAGCGAGGACGAGATCCAGTCTTATTACAATGAACACAGCAACGCGCTGGACACCATTGACTACAACTGCTATCTGGTCAGCTTTGACCGCACCACGACCGACAGTGACGGCAACACGGTGGATCTGGACGATGCCACGATCGAGGCCAACCGGGCTGAGGCTGAGACTCACGCGCAGGAGATCCTGGATGCGCTGATCGCCGGCGACAAGGACAAAGCTGCTGAACTGGCCGAGACCTACGGCGCCACTGACGACTCCAATCTGTCCGGCATTGAGAACAGCGGTTATGCCGATTGGATGAATGACATCTCCCACCAGGCGGGCTCCTATGGTCTGGATGAAAACATCAGTGCCTCTGACGACGAGACCCTGCTGGGCTATTTCGCCATCTATGTCAATGACCGCTATCTGGACGACTACAACGGCGTGAATGTCCGTGTGATCCGAGATGCCGGCACGGCGGGCGACGACGGCACCTATGACATGAGCAATCCGCTCTCCGATCAGGAGTCCATTCTCCAGAAGTATGAGGACGGCGATAAGACCGCCGAAGCCTTCGGCGAGCTGGCCGATGAGTACTCCCAGGACTCCTCCACTTATGAGGGCGGCCTGCGTGAGAACGTCTCCAAAAAGGCTTACAACGACGAGATCACCGCATGGCTGTTTGACGACGCCCGGGTTGAGGGCGATGTGAAGGGCTTTACCGACGATGACAGCCACAACTGCTATACCTTCTACTATGTTGGCCGCAGCGACATTCCTTACTGGAAGTCCGTCTGCATCTCCAATATCCAGAACGATAAGTATGGCGACTGGCTGGATGAAGTGACCGCCAACTATCCCACTGAAAACGGCGCCGCAATGCGGTTTGTCGGCTGATCATTCCCAAAAAACAATTCGTTCTCCCCGGCATGAGATAACTGCCGGGGAGAACTTTTTTCGCGCTGTTTCCCCTTGCCAACTGCCGGAAACAGTGCTATAATATACTAGCTGTGCAGGCATAGTTCATCGGTAGAATGAAAGCTTCCCAAGCTTTAC
>CALEQS010000019.1 GCA_937907975.1 uncultured Clostridia bacterium
CCTGATGAGGGGGCAGGTTCAGGCAGTTTTCCCTTTCGACGCCACCTCATCCGTCATTTGCTTCGCAAATGTCACCTTCCCCTCAAGGGGTGATTCCCCACTGTGTGGGGAAATGGCCGTAGTCCAAAAGGGTCGGAAGACTTCGATCATCTCTGCAAATTTTCGTCCTCATCAGCCCCCGCACGCTCAGAAATAGAGCCCGTTGTTCTCCAGCTCGTCGATGAGCTGATCTCCGATGATGTCCACGTTGTAAGGCGTGATGATATAGGTCGCGGCGCTGATGCGCTTGATCTTGCCTTCCTGAGCGTAGGCCACGCCGGAGAGGAAGTCGATCAGGCGGCGGGAGACGTCCTTGTTGGTGGTCTCCAGATTGAGCACCACGGTGCGCTTTTCGCGCAGATGGTCGGCGATGTCGGAGGCGTTCTCAAACTTCTCCGGCTTCACCAGCACGACCTGCAGCTGGGTGGTGGCGTTGATATTGACCACCTTGTCGCCCCGGCGGGGGGCCGGCTCATAGCTGCTGCCGGCGGCATAGGAGCGGGCGCTCTCACGGGCCGGGTGGGGCGTCTCGCGGACGGGAGCCGCCGTCTCGCGGCTCTCCCGGCGGAAGCTGCGGCGGGGGGCGGGTTCGGCGGGCTCTTCAGCCTCCTCGTCCTCGGCGGTATCCTCCAGCTCCTCGTCGTATTCTTCGTCCTCGTCCTCGTAGGGCCGGGCCAGTTTTCTCAGTTCATCCATGAGTCCCATGAATAGGCTCCTCCTTCATATCGAAGCAAATTATATGCTCAGCCCTGCGCACGCAGAGCCGGCCGCGGGCCGAACAGTGCAGTGCCCACCCGGACAAGGGTCGCCCCCTCCAGGATGGCGTCGGGATAATCTTTGCTCATGCCCATTGACAATATGTCCATAGTACTCTCATTATCGTACTTTTTCCCTTGCAAGTCAACAAAAAGCTGACGCATGGCGGCAAAAAACTTGCGGTTGGACCCCTCCCCGGTGGAAACGGGAGGAATTGCCATCAATCCCCGCAGCCGGACATGGGAAAGACTTCCAGCCAGAGTGGCCAGACGCTCCGCCTCCTCAGGCGTCGCGCCGGACTTGCTCTCCTCGCCGCCGATGTTCACTTCGATCAGAATGTCCTGCACAACGCCGACCTTTTCCGCCCGCTTGTCGATCATCTCCAGCAGCTCCTGGTTGTCCACCGACTCGATGAGATCCACCTTGCCCACCACATACTTCACCTTGTTGCGCTGCAGGTGGCCGATGAAGTGGACCTTGGCTCCGGCGTAGGCGTCATCCGCCAGATGGGCGGTGAACTCCTGTACCCGGTTCTCGCCGCACACGGTGATGCCCGCGGCGATGGCAGCGCGGATGGTGTCGCTGGTCTGCACCTTGGTGGCGGCGCAGAGGGTGATCCCGCCGGGGTCCCGGCCCGCCTCCCGGGCGGCCGCTTCGATCCGGGCGCGAACGGCCTGAATGTTGTTCTCTAGTGTCTTATCCATACTCAATCCGTTACGACCTTTCCGTTGTAGATATTCTCACCCCGGACGATGATGGTGTCACCGGCGCGGAGATTGTTTGCCTTGTCAAATTCGCTCTGGGTCACTTGAGTGGTCTTGCCGTTTTCATCCGTCTCATAGTCATAGGCCTGGGTGACGAGGTAGAAGTCGTCCTCCTCCCAGATAATGTCGACAGGCACCCACTTTGCCTGGGCACCGGACACCCGGTAGACGCCCAGCTGGCCCACGGAATCCAGCGACTCATCCTGATTGACGCGCACAGCGCGCTTGGGCACCCGGAAGCCGGTGGCGGTCTCCGTGACGATAGTGACCTCCTGCTCCCGCAGCGCCACCACCTGGGAGGCGTAATCGGCACTGTAAAACGTGACGTTCACCCTGCCGTCCTCCGGGTCGCTGACCCGCTTGACGGTGGCAGGGAAGCTGCGCGCCGCGTCCCGGAAGCGCAGGGTAACGGAGGCTCCGGCGTAGAGGTCTCCCGCCTCCTGCTCCGTCAGGTTGCAGCTGAAGTGCCAGCCGGGGCTGGTGATGATCTTGCCGATGCTGCCGGAGGGAGTTCCGCTGCTCTGGGCGCTCAGGCTGTCCAGGCCGCTGGGGGTCAAACCCTCCAGCGCGGCAGTGGTCATAGTGGTCTCAAGGCCGTCCACCGCCGAGGAGAACAGCCCCGCCGCCGGGGCGTTCACCGGCGTGTAGGCACTGCTGGACTGGGCGCTCAGCGCATCCACCCGGGCCTGGGCCTCCTCGATCTGGGTCTGAAGGGAGTCGGTTCCGTTGTAGGTGTAATCCCGGCGGAAGATCAGCCCCCGCAGCTCATCAGCATCGGTGTCCAGATCGGACAGATCGCCGCTGGAGACGCTGGAGTGCAGTCCGGCAAAGGCGTCGGCGATGTCGTCATCCAGCGCAATGGTGTCCGCGGACTCGCTGGTGCGGCTGAGAATGTACTTCAGGCTGCTCAGATTGGCCTGGGCCTCGTCCAGCTGCTTCTGGACCGCATAGCCCTCATCACTGGAGTAGATCCGCGCCACCGTGTCGTCTACGGCCACGGCCTCTCCGTCCGCACGCAGCACCTCGGCCAGCTCGGAGGTGTCCTCCAGCACCGTCTCGTCCCGGAAGAACCAGCCGGTGGAGGTCACCTTCCGCTCAGCGGTGTAGCTGTACGCCGTGGTGGTGGTGATCCCCGAGGAGAGGGACGACCACACATAGACGCCGAAATAGGCCGCTATGCCGAGGAAGAGGACCAGTATGATGATGCGTGTGATGAGGGTGCCCTGTTTCATTGCTTCGTTCCTTTCGAGCTTCACGCCTCCTCCCGCAGCGGCACCGGCCGCTCCGGCGAGATGGTGGAGATCGCATGCTTGTAGATTACCTGCTGCCTTCCGTCGCTGGTCAGCACCACCACAAAGGCGTCAAAGCCGGTGATGATGCCCCGCAGCTGGTAGCCGTTCATCAAAAACATGGTCACGGGCATACGGGTGCGGTACAGCCGGGTGAGAAATGCTTCCTGCAGGTGATTGGTTTCCTTTGTCATCTGGAACACGTCCTTTTTCTGTAAAGTCAGGGACGTGCCCGCCCGGGCAGTCCCCGGGTCATTGTATTCCAGCTTCGGCCAGTTTTTCTGCCGCAAAGCGTCGAAGCGCTTCCAGATCAGGCTGGCTACCGTGGCGGTACCACTGGGTGGTGCGGTCGCGGCGGAACCAGGTGAGCTGGCGCTTGGCATACTGCCGGGAGCGCAGCTTGACTTCCTCCAGCGCCGCCGTCAGGTCGCCGCCGTCCTCCACGGCCTCGCACAGCTCCTTGTAGCCAATGGCCTGCATGGCGGTGCAGCCGGAGCTGACGCCGCTGTCCAGCAGGGCGCGCACCTCGCCGGCCAGGCCGGACGCGGCCATCTCATCCACCCGCGCGTCGATGCGGGCATAGAGGTCGGCGCGGTTTTCATAATTCAGGCCAATCTTCAGCGCCGTGTAGCGGGGCGGCAGCAGCCGGGTGGCGGCGTTGTGGGCGGAGATGGTCTCCCCCGTCTCATACCACACCTCCAGCGCCCGGATCACCCGCTTGGTGTCCATGGGGTGGAGCCGGGTGGCGGACTCCGGGTCGATCTCGGTCAGCGCCTCCCAGAGGGGCTGGATGCCCTCCTCGTCATACTTCTTCTGGAGCTTCTCCCGCCATCCGGTGGACTTCACCGCGAAGTCGCGGCCGTTGAGCAGGGCGTCCAGATAGAGCCCGGTGCCGCCCACGATGACGGGCAGCTTTCCCCGGGCGAGAATGTCGTCCACTACGGGCACCGCCTCCCGGCGGTAGCGCTCGGCGGAGTAATCCTCCTCCGGATCGGCGACGTCGATCATATGATGGGGCACGCCGTCCATCTCCTCGCGGGTAGGCTTGGCGGTGCCGATGTCCATGCGGCGGTAGATCTGCATGGAGTCGCAGCTCACTACCTCGCCATTATAATGCTTTGCCAGCCAGACGCCAAGGGCAGTTTTGCCAGAAGCCGTGGGGCCGACCACACAAACGACCTGTGGGGGCATTTTATAACACTCCTTTTGTGGGGGTATATATAGGAACTTTGGAGGGGCGGTGCTGACTACTGAAGGCTTCCCCTCAAGGGGAAGGCTTTTTGTGCGGTGCAGCCTTAGTAGACCCGCGTTTTCAAAACGAAAAAACGCACTTCGAAAGCAGCAGCCAAAACCCTCACGCCCGCTTGAACTGCTTTTCCAGATCCCGCTTCGTCATGCGGATGGCCACAGGGCGGCCATGGGGGCAGTAGCGCACCTCGTCGTTCATAACGGCGGCGCAGACGGCCTTCAGTTCCTCCTCGCCGCTGGTCCAGCCGCCCTTGATGGCGCTCTTGCAGGCCATGGTGTGCAACACCTCGTCCCGGGCGGCGTCCGGGTCGGCGGTGCCGGTGGCGATGAGCTTTGCGGCGATCTCGCACAGGGCGGACTCGATCTGCTCGACGGGCAGGTAATCCGGGGCCTGCCGGACGATCAGGCTGCCGCCGCCGAAGTCCTCAGCCACAAAGCCGAACTCCGCCAGCAGGAGCAGGTTCTCCGTCAGCACGGCGTGCTCCTCCGGGGAGGGACGCAGAATTTTCGGGGTGAGCAGCAGCTGGCTCATGGGCTTATGGTGCATGGCCTTGAGCCGGTCAAAATTCATCCGCTCGTGGGCGGCGTGCTTGTCGATGAACCAGACCTCGTCGCCCCGCTCCACGATGACGTAGGTGTGCAGCACCTCGCCGGCCAGCCGCCAGTCCGGGGCATCCGGGGCATCATCCGGGTGGTCTTTCTCCACCGGGACCTCCTCAGGGGCAGGCGCGGCGGCTTCTTTCTCAGGGGTCGGCCCCACAGGCCCGACCGGGACAGGCTTCTGTTCCTGCGCTGGGACTTCCGGTGCGGCGGAAACGTCCGGTTCTGCAGGGGCCGTTGGCGCTTCGACAGCACTCGACTCCACACGGACAGACTCCGGCACGGGCGCACTCTTCTTTTCGGCGCCCGCGGAGTTTTCCACATTCCGCGCCCCGGCGCTGTGGAGTTCTTCCTCCACCGGGGCCGGTGCGGACTTTTCCCCAGTGCGTTTTGGCTCCGCCGGAGCGGCGTACTCGCCGGGCATGGGCGGCATCGAGGGCCGCTTCAGCGGCGCCGACGGCTTCTGGGCCGGGACAAAGCGGGCAAAGCTCCGCTCAGGCTCCCTGACAGGTTCCGGCTTCTTCGCCACCGGTTCCGGCCTTGCGCCGGACGCGGAAAAGCCCAGCGGCTCCTCGGCGCGCGTTCGGGGCGCATCCACCGCGTAGGGCGTTTTGGCGTCGCTGTGCAGCTCATCGCGGAACTGCTGAGCGGTGGCAGTGCGGAAAAAGGTCTGATTGGGGGTCACGCTGTCGTGCTTCGGCACAGCCTTGGGGCGCTCCTCCAGCACGGCCTTGGGCGCGCCGGAATCCTCCTCCAGCGCCGCCTTGGCGGCGTAGTACACCGCGTCGAAGAGCTTCTTCTCACTGGTGAACTTCACCTCGGTCTTGGTGGGATGGACGTTCACGTCCACACCGTTCAGACGGGTGGTCAGATGGAGCACACAGCCGGGGAACCGGCCCACCATCTTCTGGTTCTGGTATGCCTGCTCCAGCGCCGCCTGCATGGTGCGGGACTTCACATAGCGGCCGTTGACAAAGAAGAACTGGCTGGCCCGGGAGCCCCGGCAGCAGACCGGCTTGGAGATAAAGCCGTCCACGCTGATGTCCTCGCCGCTCCCTTTGCAGGGCACGAAGCCCAGGGCCATATCCCGCCCCAGCACGGCGTAGACCGCGCTTTTGAGGTTCCCGTCGCCGGGGGTGTTCAGTTCCTCTTTCCCCTCCCGCAGGAAGCGGAAGCTCACCTCCGGATGGCTGAGGGCGGCGTGCTGGACCACAGCCATGACGGCACTCCCCTCGGCGGAGTCGCGCTTCAAAAACTTCTGGCGGGCGGGGGTGTTGAAGAACAGGTCCCGGACGATGAGAGTGGTGCCCTTGGGGCAGCCGACCTCCTCCCGCTTGCGCACCACGCCGCCGTCCAGCAGCAGTGCGGTGCCTGCGGCGGCCCCCTCGGTGCGGGTCATCAGTTCCACCCGGCTCACCGACGCGATGGCGGCCAGCGCCTCGCCCCGGAAGCCCAGCGTGCCGATGGCCTCCAGATCAAACTCGGTGCGGATCTTGCTGGTGGCATGGCGCAGGAAGGCGGTCAGGCAGTCCTCCGGCTCGATGCCGGAGCCGTTGTCCGTCACCCGGATATAGCTCATGCCGCCCCGCTGGATCTCCACCGTCACTGCGGCAGCCCCGGCGTCGATGGCGTTCTCCGTCAGCTCCTTCACGGCGCTGGCCGGGCGCTCCACCACCTCGCCGGCGGCGATCAGATCCGCCACATGGGGGTCGAGTTGATGTATCTTGGACATAAGGTTCCTCTTTCTAAGTCAAAATATCTCGTTTGACACGGTCATTATAGCAGCATTTTAAGGGGATTTTGTTAAGATAGTTATAAGAATCTTCGGGGGTTTGGGTGCCACTGGCAGTCTGCTGGTTTAGACTTGCCTCTCCCTTTGGGAGAGGTGGCACGGCGGAACGCCGTGACGGAGAGGGCGATGCACTGACAAGTTACGCGAAAAGCCCTCTCAGTCTGCGCTTACGGCGCAGCCAGCTCCCCCAAAGGGGGAGCCAAGTTTAGTGCACTGCAAGCCAAAAAACTCCAACTGTTATTCCGGGCACTCCCGCTATTGGACACAACCTGAAAGGCCCCCGTTTTACAACTTCCCCTTCAGCTCGTACAGCAGGTTCATGGCCTCGATGGGGGTGAGGGTGTTGAGATCCAGTGCACGGATGCGCTGGGCGCACTCCACGGCGCCCAGATCCAGCAGGGACACCTGCTCCTCTTCCTCCGGTTCCTCCTTGGGCTGGGGATGCGGGACGGGGACGCCCTCGCCGTTTTCCAGCTCCTCCAGAATGGCCCTCGCCCGGCGGATCACCGGCTCCGGCACGCCGGCCAGCTTGGCCACCTCGATGCCGTAGGACTGGTCCGCTCCGCCCCGGACGATCTTTCTGAGGAAGATGATGTCGTCCTTTTTCTTCTTGGCGGCAATGTTGTAGTTCTTCACGCCGGGCAGCTGTCCCTCCAGCACGGTGAGCTCGTGGTAGTGGGTGGCAAACAGGGTCTTGGCCCCCAGCTTTTTCCCCGCGCAGTATTCCAGCACCGCCCGGGCAATGCTCATGCCGTCATAGGTGGAGGTGCCCCGGCCGATCTCGTCCAGAATGAGCAGGCTCCTGCTGGTGGCGTGCTTCAGGATCTCCGCCACCTCGTTCATCTCCACCATGAAGGTGGACTGTCCGGCGGACAGGTCGTCGCTGGCGCCGATGCGGGTGAACACTCGGTCCACCACGCCCAGATGGGCGGACTG
>CALEQS010000020.1 GCA_937907975.1 uncultured Clostridia bacterium
CCTTTATTCATCTCTGTGCGGCTGGGCAGGAATACGCTGGCGCGAACGGTTTTCAGTTCCGCCTGTGCCTGCTTCGTGCGCACCAGCACTGGGATGTCCGCCTCCACCAGATGGCTGCGGAAGGTGTCTGAAAAACGGCTCAGGAAGCCCGGCTCATCCAGATAAGGATGCTCACCGTAGCGCAGGTGTTCCGCCGTTGGCGGCGTGTCCCGATCGTGCTGCGGCTTATACCAATCCTGCTCAGCAGAGTTGAGCCACTGGTTCAGATTGCTCAGCAGATAGTTGTTGTTGCCAAATTTACCGCTCTGCTCAAAGGGATAGCGCCCCTCCGGGCCACTCTCCGCCGCATCCAGCGCTCGAACGCCGATGACGTACTCCGTCAACAATGTAGTAATGCCAGGACCATAATGATCCTGCCCGGCGACGCGGAACAGCATCCCACTCTTGCGGTCATATACCTTTCGGCTGATCCCCAGCTCTCCCAGTCGCATCAGTTTTCCTCCTCTCCCTGCTCACGGGCGGCCTTCGCCGCCGCGACGGCATCCTCGCCGATCTTCCGCGCCATCTCAGCGGCCTTCTCCGCACCATAGCGCTCCACCATAATATCCTGCTTACAGTGATGGAAGTGGCAGTGTTCACCCAGTCCCATCTGCCCCAGCGCACGGCTGAGCTCCTCGTGGTGCTGTACGCAGTATTGGCAGAAGCCGTGGAGCGGGCAGGTGCGGGTGGGGCAGACGCAGTTGGGATTCATCTTCTGCAGGTCCGGAATAATGGATGAGCTGTTTTCCATGCCCGGCTGATCCGGGCACAGGGTGCAGCCCGGGATCAGGCCATGCTCGATCAGCATTTTGGGTTGGTTTTTCATGGAGCTGTTCCTCCTTCATTTTTGGACGACCACCCCTGCGCCCAATGGACGCAGGGGTGATCTCAGCGTATGAGTTCAATGTCATTCGGACTGCGAATCGGGATGACAATGGATATACTCGTTTAGGCGTTGGGCAGCTTGGCCAGATAGTCGGCCACGTTGTCGGGGGTAGCGACCTCGATGTCCACCTGATATTCGGCAGGAGGATTCTTGCCCTGCAGCCACTCATTGGCGGCGTCTACAACACCAGTACCGTACATCACACCGGACAGGACCAGGGTAGCATCGATCTGACCCTTTTCGACCAGACGCAGGCCGGTCTCGTCACCGTCCTCAGAGACGATGTAAACGGAGTCGAAGTCATAGTTGGCCTGCTCCAGAGCAGCGCAGGCGCCAGCGGCCACAGTGTCGGTGCAGCACCAGATGGCGTCAAATTTCAGGCCCTGAGACAGCCAGGTCTCCATGAAGAACTGCCCCTGATCCAGCTGAGCCTGGGGATCTTCCTCAGCGACAATCTCAATGTTATGCTGCTTAAAGACTTCCTTGGCGGCGTCGTTCTCCTGCACCCAGCCGGTCTGCTGCTGGTTGCCCAAGAGCATTAGGACCTTACCGCCATCGCCGATCTTGTCGGCGATCAGCTCGGCCTTCATGCGGCCCTTGACGGCCTGATCAACGACCAGAGCGGAGCTGTAATAGCCGTCAGGCGCGACCGCCATGACCACCAGATAGATGCCATACTCTTCGCAGACCTGGCACTGGGGGCCCATAGCCGTAGGATCAGAGGGCACGCAGACGATGGCGTCGCAGCCGGCGTTGGCGGCATTCTCAAAGCAGGTCTGATAAGCAGCCATGTC
>CALEQS010000021.1 GCA_937907975.1 uncultured Clostridia bacterium
AGGCATATTTCTTTCTCGGGCTCACCCCACACAGTGGGGAATCACCCCTTGAGGGAAAGGTGGTGAGCGAAGCGAACCGGATGAGGTGGCGACAAAAGGAAAGCTGTCCTGGACTTGCCCCCTCATCAGTCACGGCTTACGCCGTGCCAGTCCCCCCCCCCGAGGGGAAGCCTTTGAGAGTCTGTATTGAGCCCATCCCCAAAGGAGGTACCCATGGCATATACATCCGAAGTGATCCACCGCGCGAGCCAGGTTTTGGAGCGCCGCCGCACGGCGCTGAAATCCCAGCAGAGGGCCCTGCGCGCGGAGGTCTATGAGCGCATCCCGGAGGTGCGCGCCATTGACGGCCGCCTGCGGGCGGGGATGCTGGCGCTGACCGCCGCCGCCCTTGACCACGGCACCGACCCGGCCCCCCGGGTGGCGGACATCCGCGCCCAGAACGCCGCGCTTCGGGAGCGCCGGGCAGAGCTGCTGACCCAGAACGGCTTTGAGCCGGACTGCCTGGACGACAGGCCCTTCTGCCCGGACTGCGAGGACCGGGGCTGGATCGGCACCCGTATGTGCTCCTGCCTGAAGGAGCTGTGCGCCCAGGAGCAGATCAAGAGCCTGTCCTCCCTGCTGGATCTGGGTGAGCAGAGCTTCGAGAACTTCTCGCTGGACTGGTACTCCACCGCCTACGACGAGGAGCTGGGCCTGTCCCCCCGGGAGAACATGGTCATGGTGGAGAAAATCTGCCGCAACTACGCGGAGAAGTTCGGAAAATTCCTGATCCACAACCTGTTTCTGACCGGTGATCCGGGACTGGGCAAGACGTTTCTGTCCGCCTGCATCGCCCGGGTGGTCAGCGACAAGGGGTTCAGCGTGGTGTATGACACCGCCGTGACCATCTTCACCAACTTTGAGGATGCCAAGTTCGGCCGGGACGACAACGCCGACGAGGCGGTGCACCGCTACCTGAGCTGTGACCTGCTGATTCTGGACGATCTGGGCAGTGAGCTGACCTCTACCATGAGTCAGTCCGCCCTCTACACCCTCATCAACACCCGGCTCATGGAGGACAGGCACACGGTCATCTCCTCCAACCTGTCGCTGGACGAGATCCACCGCCGCTATCAGCCCATGATCGCCTCCCGTCTGGAGGGCGAGTACCGGGAGCTGACCTTCGTCGGGCAGGACATCCGCCTGCTGAGGAAAAATTCATAAGAGAATGATGCCCGCCCGCCTGTTTGGAAACAGACGGGCGGGTTTTTGCGGCCTGTAAGTTTGCAGGGCACTAAACCTTGGCTCTCCCTCCGGGAGAGCTGGCTGCGCCGTAGGCGCAGACTGAGAGGGCCTTTTACAGACCTGTCAATGCATCGCCCTCTCAGGCGCTTCGCGCCAGCTCCCCCAAAGGGGGAGCCAAGTCTCAACCTGTAAGCTGTCAGCGCCGCACCCAAAGGCTTCCCCTCGGGGGCTGTCGCCGTAGGCGGCTGATGAGGGGGCAGGTCCAGGACAGTTTTTCTTTCGTCGCCACCTCATCCGGCCCTTCGGGCCACCTTTATTATGCCCCTTACTATGGCGTCAATCTGGACGGCAGCTGCAACGCCATTTACGGCACGACGCCGGACTATGAGCCCAATGCCGCAGCCGCACTGACGGACTGCCTTGCGCTCATCCGGCAGGGCGGCTGAACCTTTGGACAGGAGGGAGTTTCGATGCGTTTCGCGGACGATGACCCCAGGCTGCGCCGGCTGCTGCGGGCCAACAACATCTTCTTTTTGATTGCTTTCGTGCTGAACCGGGTCCTGCCCTGGCTGCTGTATTTCGCGCTGATTTTCTGGATCTTTGTCCTGATCTGCCTGATCCGCCGGGATTGGCAGGTGCGGCGGCTGTCCTTCGCCACCGTCTTTTACGGGGTGCTGGCCTTTGCGGTGGCCGGGCTGGTCGCACATGCGACATTCTATTCTGTTGCACTGCTCAATTAAACAAATAAACAAAGGCCGCCCCCGCGCACTGGTCAAACAGCGCGCGGGGGCGGTTTTTCGTCTATTGGGTCAGTCCCGGTCATTGACCCGGCGTTTGGCCGTGCAGGACTCCACTTGGATCTTGTAGACCACCGTGTTGGCCAGATGCACCGGGTTGAAAGTCTGCGCCTCAATGCCGTAGTGGGCCAGCAGAGCCGCCAGCAAGGCTTCCTTTTCCTCCTCGGCGGCGGGCTCAATGGTGCCCTGACCGATCACGCTCTCATAGGCGTAGCTGGCGGTACAGGACTCCGCCCCGGCAGGCCGAAGCAGGGCGTGGCCGCCGTCCACCTCAAAGGTGACGTGAGGGTCACGGACGATCACCTCATGCTTGGTGCCCTCCCTGGAGCCGTGGAAGAACAGCACCAGACGGCCGTCCTCCTCCTGAAAGCCAAAGTTGACCGGCAGGACATAGGGGTAGTTGCCATTGTTCAACGCAATGCGCAGCACCTCCGCCCGGCCCAGAATGGCCAGGATCTCATTTTTGTCCGTGATCTCACGTTCTTTTCTGCGCATAGATAGTCCCCTCCAGAAGTAAGAAATAAAAAGAAGAGCACTTGCAAAGCAAGTGCTCTTTTCTGTCATACCTGGCCAGCATAGATTTTTTACTTTTTCCGCAAAAATCTATATGAAAATCTGCACTTAAGCTATCTTTTGTAAACATTATAGCATAGATGTGAAGGTGTGTCTATGACGGTCTGAATTATTTAAGCCTTCATTTGGAATTTAAAACTTTGCTGTTCTCTATGCAATATTTACATGAACAAGCACAAGAATTTTCATATACCCTACATTCAATACACCCTTTATCTTTAAGTTTGAATGCGCTTTTGAATATCTTCTACGGATGGCAGTTCTTTCTCCAGTTCCTCCGGCAGATCACTGGTGATCTGATACGCGCTGACACCGATGGGCTTACTCATGTCCTTGAGCGAGTACTCTGCCACGATATCGTTCTTGCTCTTGCAGCGGAGCAGACCAACAGAGGGATTATCCTGCTCTTTCTTGAGAATACCATCCACAGCGGAAAGGTAGAAGTTGAGCTGTCCCGCATATTCCGGCTTAAACTCTCCTGTTTTCAGCTCGATCACCACATAACAGCGGAGATTCAGATTGTAAAACAGCAAATCAATGTAGAAGTCATCTCCGCCCACATTGAGGTGATATTGGTTTCCTAGAAACGCAAACCCCGTCCCCAACTCTAACAGCAATCGTGTGACATCCTTGACCAGTGCCTGTTCAATATCACGCTCCACCATATCTTCTTTAAATGGAATGAAGTCAAAGATATATGGGTCTTTCATTGTCTGTACCGCAAGCTCGCTCTGCGGTGCGGGCAGCCGCACTTCAAAATTAGAAACCTTGTTCGCCAGCACCTGCCGCTGATAGAGGCCGCTTTCAATTTGATGAACCAGTACATTGCGCGACCAACCGTTCTGCGCGGCTTCTTTGGCATACCAGATATGTTCGTCTGCTTCCTTGACCTTATCCATCAACGCAATATGGTGATACCAGGTAATTTGTGCAAGCGCCGCTTGCACAATTTCAGCATCAGGAAAGCGCAGAGCGAATTTTGCCATATATTTCAGATTTCGCACGGAATAGCCCGTTGCATTCGGAAAGGATAACTTGATGTCAGCCGCAAGGTTTTCAACAAATTTGTTCCCCCACGTTTTGTGCTCATTGATGACCGTGCCAATGGAGTGGTACAGCAGCAGCAGTTCGCGATTCACACTAACTGTGGCACGGTATTGTGCTGTGCGGATCTCTTGCTTAATAGACTCAACAACACTGATATACTCGTTGGAATTCATTAGCACGCTTCTCACCTCTGTAATCTGTAAACTAAATTAATTATCTGAAACCGATTCATATATTGCAAGCAAAACAGGTATCAACTGCAGATGGTAGTGCGGATGTGAAGGCGTGTCTATAATCGGGCAGTCAGTTGTACCCCGCCGCTCAGGGAGCGTTATACTGCCGCAGGTAATTCAGCGTTTTCCGAGCTGTGCTCAGACTCACTTTTGAACAGTCCTGATGCGTGAGCCATGCGTTCAGGTTTCCGGGATTCAGGTTCAAGTCATGGTAGATGCGATAATTGCTGACATGCTTTTGTTCCTGCAATTCCCGCACCCGCTTGTGCATCAGCATTTTTGTATGGTCATCAGCCTGCTGTCGGTCACGCACACTGACATAGGAGCACCACCGCTTGTGATAGCCATTCTCTGCATCCTGCATTGTGTCCAGCGCCTGCTCCAAGGCGGCACCGGTTAGTGTCAGAAATGGCCAGCGCGCAAATTCCTGTCCCACAGACGGAAACCGCCGAAAAAGATTGGTTCTCTGCTGCGGATCGTAGACCAGTGCCACATAGAGGCAGAGCGGCTGGAGCAGACGGGGATTCTCAGGCAGTTCCTTGGCCAGCTGGTGGGGCGCAGTCCGGTCATTGATGGACAGATTCTGCAGAGTTCGTTGTAAGAATGTCCGAAAGCTCAATTTTCTCACGGTCTGTGCCACCTCACAAATTCCTGATAGCTGATCTCGAACTCCTGCTTCGCACGATCACTCAGCATTCCCTGCTCCACCAAGTCCGCACTTTCCTCCAACTGCATCCAGTCCAGCGCTTCGAGCACTTTTGGGGTCGCAATGTCCGCCAGATCTTTGTCGCGCCCCGCCGCCAGCTTAGATACTCTATATGTAATCATATATTCAATAATACTATTACTAAATATATGATATACATATGATTTTGACAAGCGGTATTTAGTCAAGTGCTCTGAAAATACAAAAGCTCTGAAAGCAGAAATGTTCAGCATCCATCTTTCGCTTGATTTTACAGGCCACTTGTTTTATTATACTCGTGAGAAAGTAACTTACGAGTCACTAACTTACAAGTATATCTATTGGAGGGCATACAGATGAGCCATTTCTATTGCCGTGAGAATGAGCTTCAAAAACTGAACAAACGATACGCTGGCGATCAATTTGAGTGCATTGTCATCTATGGCAGACGGCGTGTTGGTAAAACAGCATTGATCAACGAGTTCTGCAAAGACAAGCCGACTATTTTTTTCTCTGCTTTAAATACAACAGGAAAAGAAAATCTGGAATCCCTCTCAAAGTCGATCATGAGCTTCGAGCGGCCGGATATGGAGTCTGCGCCGGAATTTAAGTCCTATGATACCGCCTTGGATGAGCTGACAGCACTTTCAAAGGAGAAGCGTCTCGTCTTTGTTATTGACGAGTATCCGTATCTTGCAAAAGCAAAGCCTGCCATTTCAGCGATGCTGCAGCACATTATTGACCATAAGTGGGCTGAGTCCAAGATGTATCTGATCCTCTGCGGTTCGTCTATGAGTTTTATGGAGAGTCAGGTACTCGGTAAGGAAAGCCCGCTCTACGGCAGACGAACGGGTCAGTTTAAGATCGAGCCGTTGGATTATAAGGAAACAGCTGTGTTCCATCCAAAACTGTCCGCTGAGGATAATTCTCTGATTTATGGAATTACGGGAGGGGTTCCTCATTATATCAATAAGTTGGATGTGCGGGATAGTGTGGATGAAGCGCTATTAGATAATTTCTTTGACCGTTCCAGCTATCTGTATGAGGAGCCGGGAAATCTTCTGAAACAGGAGCTTCGGGAGCCGGCCATTTATAACGCAATTATCAAAGCAATTGCGGAAGGCGCTTCCCGAATGAATGATATCAAGATGAAAGTCGGCGAGGAAAATTCGGTTGTATCGAAGTATCTGAAAACATTGATCGACCTTGGTATCGTCAAAAAAGAAATTCCGATCACAGAAAAACCGGGCAAGAAAACCATCTATCTGCTGGCCGATAACTTTTTCCGATTCTGGTATCGGTTTGTGCCGGTCAATATGAGCGCCATTGACTCCGGCAGAATTGCAAAGACCTATCCATATGCTGTAAAGCAGTATCTTCCTGATTATATGGGTCTGATTTTTGAGAAGATGTGTCAGGATTATCTGCTTTATTACTCGGATAACCTGCCCATTGAGCTGAGTGCGATCGGTCAGTGGTGGGGGACAGATCCGAAAAAGAAAAAGCAGATACAAATTGATATCGTCGGAACGCCTGTTGAGGGCAAGGACTATATCATCGGCTCGTGTAAATACAAAAATGAAAAGATCGGCGTGGATGAACTTGAGCTGATTCAGGATTACGCATCCGTATTTGGTAAGGGCAGCAACTACCACTACTATATTTTCTCCAAAGGTGGGTTTACGGAAGGACTTCTTCAGGCTCAAAAGCGCGGCAAAGTTCGGCTGCTAACGCTGGAAGACCTCTATAAATAAGCGAACTCCCCCGTTTATGCGAACAGAGGCTGCCCCCCCCAAGTCACCCCCCCTAAGTTACCCCACCAAGTCGCAGTACGAGATCACATTATTGCATTTTGTTCCACAGCACACAGTAGCTAAGCGCGAACCATAGAATTGTGCAGCAGCTTGTTGCACAAATGGTGTATCCCATGATGAAGTTGAGCGTAAAAAGGTCTAGTTGGGTCTATTCTATTACTATCTTCTGCCGAATTTCATCCCCACTTTTCAATGTAACGA
>CALEQS010000022.1 GCA_937907975.1 uncultured Clostridia bacterium
TCTCCTCTGTCATGGCCAACGCCATCACCGAGGGCAAGCAGGGCGAGGAGACCGCCGAGGCCGCCGCTGAGAAGAGCGAGGACTAATTGTCTTACTGGAAAGCGCCCGGCACCCCCGGGCGCTTTCTGCGATAACCCAACACATACCACAATTCACAGGAGGTATACTATTATGGCTTTTACCGCTCAGGATGTTAAGAAGCTGCGCGAGATGACCAACTGCGGCATGATGGACTGCAAGAAGGCTCTGACCGAGGCCGACGGTGACTTCGACAAGGCCGTTGAGTGGCTGCGTGAAAAGGGCAAGGCCGCTTCCGTCAAGAAGGCCGGCAAGGTCGCCGCTGAGGGTGTTTCCTATGCCGCCGTCATCAATGGCGTGGGCGTGGTCGTGGAGGTCAACTCCCAGACCGACTTCGTCGCCAAGAACGAGATCTTCCAGGGCTTTGTTAAGGATCTGGCTACCGTCATCGCCGAGCAGAACCCCGCTGACGTGGAGGCTCTGAAGGCCTGCACCTATCCCGGCACTGACCGCACCGTCACCGATGTGACCAACGACCGCATCCTGTCCATCGGCGAGAACCTGCAGATCCGCCGTTTTGTCCGTTACACCGACGGCGTCAACATCCCCTATGTTCATATGAACGGCAAGGTCGGCGTTATGGTCAACCTGGCTGTCGAGGGCATCGACCCCAATGCAGAGGCTCTGGTCGAGCTGGGCAAGGATCTGGCTATGCAGATCTGCGCCATGAACCCCACCTATGTCTCCAGCGATGAGGTCCCCGAGGCCGTCGTCGAGGAGGAGAAGGCTGTTCAGCTGGCTAAGGCTCTGGAAGAGGGCGCGGCCAACACCAAGATCCCCCCTGAGAAGGCTAAGATGATCGCTGAGAACAAGGTCAAGGGCCGTCTGAACAACTTCTTTGCCGAGATCTGCCTGCTGAATCAGGCTTTTGTCAAGGAGAACAAGGTCACCGTTGCTGACCACGTCAAGGCTGTTGCCAAGCAACTGGGCGGCTCCATTGTCGTCAAGGGCTTTACCCGCTTCGAGACCGGCGAGGGCATCGAGAAGGTCGAAGAGGATTACGCCGCTGAGGTCGCCAGCCTGGCTGGCATGGCTGACAAGAAGTAAGTCGGCATTTTCAAACTACAAACTACGCAAACTCGCATCATCAGGAACGGACTGCATATTTTGTGCAGTCCGTTCCTTTCCGTTTGTACCTGAGGATTTCCCACCGGGAGCGAGCTAGAAAAAAATATGATAGTTTGGGAAAGACTTATGAAAATGTTTGTTTAGAAAATCACGAACCCTGATTGACTTTGAACAAAATAGTTGCTATCATTATTTCAGAAATTGTTCTTTTGCATAAGAACGATTGTGAATTGCGAAGTAATCCATAATAAAAGGAGGAATTATCATGAACAAACCTTTGGCAGATTATGTCAAGTTGCCTGAGTTTGACGAGTACAAAGAGTGGTTCAAGAATTTTGCCGATCTGTATCGTGAGGACGGCATCTGCCAGGTGACCTGGAAGACGAACGACGGCCCCATGCAGCATTCCGGCATGTCTCACCGTGCCTGCTCTCAGCTGACCCGCGTCCTGTCCTTGGACTTCAAGAACGAGATCATCATTTTCACTCATATCGGCCACAGCTGGATGACCGAGTCTGACCCCAACGGCTGGGAGACCTACTCCGAGCTGCCCACTCAGCGCTTCCAGCATCAGTATTTTGATGACACCAACCTCATCAAGAACATGATCTTCGATCTGGATGTGCCCACCATCGGTGCCATCCCCGGTCCTGGCTTCCATTGGGATTCCGCCATGCTGTGCGATGTGACCATCGCCTCTGAAGACACCTGGATGGAGGTTCCCCATGCCCACGGCGGCTTGGTCCCTGGTGACGGCATGGGCCTGATGGCGCAGCATTACTTCGGCACCAAGCGCGGCAACTACTACATGATGACCGCTCGCCAGTGGACTGCCCAGCAGATGCTGGACTGGGGCATGGTCAGCGAGGTCGTGCCCAAGGATCAGGTCATGCCCCGCGCATGGGAGATCGCCCGTATGTGGAAGACCATGCCTTACGAGAACCGCACCATCATGTCCAATCTGGCCAAGCGTCCTCTGAAGAAGCTGCTGGTCGAGGATCTGAAGTTGCACACCGTCTCAGAGCAGTATGGCTCTCTGCTGCGCATCGCCGCCGGCGAGATGGGCGACACCAATGCCGGCCAGCAGGATGAGAAGTACATCTCTCAGACCAACGACTGGCGCTATTGCCACGACTGGATGCAGCAGCCTCCCACCCGCGAGAGCTGGGCTGGCTTCCGCACCAAGCCTTTCGAGTGGTTCAAGGAAGTGGAGGCCGGCAAGGATACCAATCCCTTCGATCCCTCCATTCCCGTCAAGCCTTATCGTCCCACCAAGGGCTGATCGTCTTCCTTCTTTTCGATCAGATACTTTTCCCGAGCGGCACGCAATGCGTGCCGCTCATTTTTTGCTTTTTAAAACTCTCATGAAAAAGAAAAAAATTGGCTTTCCCCCTATGCAAACGGGCAAAAATAGATTAAAATACTATGATAGAAAAGAAAGCCGATATGGCTTCAGTTAAAGGAGTTGTATTTCCGATGGAAGCACCAAAATACAAGCGTGTTCTGCTGAAGATCAGCGGTGAGGCTCTGGCTGGTGACGCTGGTCGTGGACTGAATTTTGATGTGATCTCCGCGGTGAGTGACGCGATCAAGCAGTGTGTCGATATGGGCGTTCAGGTGGGTGTCGTAGTCGGCGGCGGCAATTTCTGGCGCGGCGTAAAGGACGGCGGTGATAAGATGGTTCGTGTGCGTGCCGACCATATGGGTATGCTGGCCACCACCATCAATGCGCTGGCTGTGGCCGATGTGCTGGAGCAGCACGGCGTTGAGGTGCGCGTCCAGACCGCCATCGAGATGCGTCAGATCGCCGAGCCCTATATCCGCTCCAAGGCCATCCGCCATCTGGAGAAGGGCCGCGTCGTGGTCTTTGGCTGCGGCACCGGCAACCCGTTCTTCTCAACCGATACCGCCGCTGTGCTGCGCGCGGCTGAGATCGACGCGGATGTCATCCTGCTGGCCAAGAATGTGGACGGCGTTTACTCCGCGGACCCGGTCAAGCACGCAGACGCTGTGAAATATGACAGCATCACCTACGATGATGTCCTGGCCCAGCATCTGGCCGTTATGGACACCACGGCTACCAGCCTGTCCATGGACAACGACATTCCCGTGCTGCTGTTTGCACTGAAAGACCCCGAGAATATCGTCCGCGCTGTGAAGGGCGAGAAGATCGGCACGATTGTGAAGGGAGACGACTAAAATGAGCGATTTCGTCAAAGACGCTGAGTCCAAAATGCAGAAAACCATCGAGGCCGTCAAGGCTGACTTTGCCTCTGTCCGTGCCGGCCGCGCCAATGCCTCCGTGCTGGATCGTGTGCAGGTGGAATATTACGGCAGCCCCACGCCCCTGAACCAGGTGGCTTCCATCAGCTCGCCGGATCCCCGTCAGCTGGTCATTCAGCCTTGGGATTCCTCTCTGCTGCGTGAGATCGAAAAGGCTATTCTGACCAGCGAACTGGGCATTAACCCCCAGAACGACGGCAGAGTCATCCGCCTGACCTTTCCTCAGCTCACTGAGGAGCGCCGTAAGGAGCTGACCAAGCAGGTGCACAAGTACGCCGAGGGCGGCAAGGTCGCTGTGCGCAATATCCGCCGCGACATGATGGATAAGATCAAGGCTGCTAAGAAGACGAGCGAGCTCACTGAGGATGACGCCAAGGATCTTGAGAAAAAGCTGCAGGACGTCACTGATAAATATGTCAAGAAGCTGGATGAGCTGGCCTCCGAGAAGGAGAAGGAGCTGATGAGCGTCTGATCCCGCTGCCCGGCAGGGGAGATGGTACGCTTTTACGTTCAGCTGACCTGAATACAACCAAACGTGCCCGCAACAGGGGACAGAAAAAGGCAAAGCGGAGCACTGGTCAAACAGTGCCTCCGCTTGCTTTAATGTTGTACGAAGTACGAAATAACCGGGCCGCATGGGCGGCAGAAGGAAATGGGACTGTTTTCACGGAAAAAAACTGCGCAGCCGATCGAGGTGGATTTTGACCACATCCCGGAGCATATTGCAATCATTATGGACGGAAACGGCCGCTGGGCCAAACGCCGGGGAATGCCCCGCACCGTGGGTCATTCCGCCGGAGCGGAGACCTTCCGCACCATCGGCAACTACTGCAAGGAGATCGGCGTTAAGTATCTGACGGTCTACGCCTTCTCAACAGAGAACTGGCGGCGGCCCAAAGAAGAAGTGGACGCGATCATGGGCCTGCTGGAGAAGTACTTGCATGAGGTTATCCGGGACGCCCAGAAGAACGGCATCCGCCTGAAATTTCTCGGCGACCTGACGCCCATCAGCCCGGAACTGCGCACTCTGTGCCATGAGGCGGAAGAGGCCACGGCGGAATTTGAGACCTGCCAGAGCAATATCTGCCTGAACTATGGCGGACGGGACGAGATCGTTCACGCTGTCCGGGCCTGTGCGGCGGAGGGGATGGATCTGAGCAGGGTCACGGAGGAGGACATCTCTGCCCACCTCTATTCTGCGGGTATTCCCGATCCGGATCTGGTGATCCGCCCCAGCGGTGAGATCCGCATTTCCAACTTTCTGCTCTGGCAGAGTGCTTATTCTGAGTTTTATTTTACAGATGTTTTGTGGCCGGACTTCACCAAAGAAGAGCTGCTGAAGGCAATCGCCGTGTTTCAGCATCGTTCCCGCCGCTTTGGAGGAGTGTAATTTATGGTCAAACGTGTTCTGGTCAGCGTCATCTTTGTTCCGCTTATTATTGTACTCATTCTGTTTGCTCCCGCGTGGGCCTTTGCCTGTTTTGTGGCGCTCATTACCAGCTTTGCCTCGTGGGAGCTGCTGCACGCGGTGGCAAAACTGCCCGCGAGATTGTATGTCTACACTTCCCTGGCGGCGGCCATTCTGCCCTTCGGTTTTCTGGCGGGGCGATATGCCGGTGTGCTGACGATGGGCTTTACGGCGCTGGCGCTGTTTGTTGTTTTGTTTGTAGAGGCGATCTTTGCCTATGATAAAAATAAGGAAAAGGCTATCCGCTACGAAGATGTGATGAAAAGCCTGTTTGCGGGCATCATCATGCCGGCCTTCCTGTCCTCCCTGGTGATCCTGCGGGAGTGCGGCCGGGTTCATGTGCTCTATACCATCGGCCTGACTTTTATCACCGATGCGGGCGCCTATTTCGCGGGGGTCCTCTTTGGCCGGCATAAG
>CALEQS010000023.1 GCA_937907975.1 uncultured Clostridia bacterium
TGTAGGGCGGGTGCTTGCCCCCGCCGTGCCATGCTGGCAGATTTATAGATGCTGTCGTAAGAGATGCACAAACCTGCTCGAATGCGCACAGACCTCACCTGCACCTCACCTGTAAGCTGTTCTGCTGCGATAACTGTGGTCGTCCGCGGCGGGGGCAAGCACCCGCCCTACAACAGACCTGTCAGCTTTCAGCGGCATACCGAAATTTCCTCACACCAGCACGCCGTTGCAGTGGTCGATCTCGTGCTGGATGATCTGGGCGGTGTAGCCGGTGAAGGTCTCGGTGCGCCAGGTCATGGTCCGGTCCTGATAGCGGACAGTGATGGTGTGGAACCGGCGGGCCTTGCGGATGCCGGGGATGGACAGGCACCCCTCCTCGGTCTCGTAGATCTCCCCGCCCTTGGTGATGGTGGGGTTGAGCATGACGAGAAAGAGGAAGCCGGTGTTGACGGCGATGATGCGCTTATTGACGCCGATCATATTGGCGGCCATGCCGACGCAGATCTCCTTATTCGCCACCAGCGTGTCCAGCAGGTCGGCGGCGGTGGGCAGGTCGGCCTTGGTGGCGTTGGTGCTCTTGCGGCTCAGGATGAGCACATCCTTGCAGATCGGTCTTACCATGTCAGTTTTCCCCCTTCTTCGGGCAGTTTTTCATACACTCCTCCACCTGCGCCCGGTCAGGCATGATGGCGATGGCCCCCTTCCGGGTGGTGGCCAGACTGCCGGCGGCGTTGGCAAAGGACGCGATGGCAGTCAGCTCCGGCTCCGTCAGCGCTTCGAGCTCCGCTCTGGTCTTGTCCTTCAGCAGGGTGAGCACCGCGCCGAGGAAGGCGTCCCCCGCGCCGGTGGTGTCCACGGTTTTCACGTCGTAGGCGGGCACTGCGCCGGTCACATCTCCACAGCGGAAGAAGGAGCCCCCGGCCCCCAGGGACACCAGTACCAGCGCCGGCCCGGCCTCACTCAGCCGCCGGGAGCCCTCCGCCAGATCCGCGGTGCCGGAAAGCAGCTCCAGCTCCTCGCCGCTCACCTTCAGAATGTCCACCTGCCGCAGCGGCGCCCGCATCAGCTCCACGGCCTCCGTCTCATTGCGCCAGAGGGAGGGCCGCCAGTTGGGATCATAGCTCACAAGACAGCCGCTCTGCTTGGCCAGCGCCAGGGCAGCCAGCGTGGCCGAACGGGCGGGCTCCGCCGTCATGGACAGGGAGCCGAAGTGGAAGATGCGGCTCTCCCGGAACAGCGGCGCGGGCAGGTCGGCGGGGGAGAGCATCAGGTCCGCCCCCGGGTCCCGGTAGAAGGAGAAGGAGCGGTCGCCGCTCTCGTCCAGGCAGACGAAGGCCAGCGTGGTGTGCACCTTCGGATCTTTGGAGACGTGGCTGGCGTCGATGCCGCGGCGCTCCACCGTGTCGATGAGGAAGCGGCCGAAGGCGTCGTCGCCCACCCGGCTGATGAGCGCCCCCGCCGCCCCCAGTGCCGCCGCCGCGGCCAGCACATTTGCCGGGGCCCCGCCGGGATTCTGGGAATAGAGCGTCTTTTCCGCCCCCGGCGCGCTCTCCGGGGTAAAATCAATGAGCAGTTCGCCCAGCGCAAGAATATCAAACGCCATAAAAAAGGCCTCCCGTCAAATTCAGACTATTTTCCTTTATTATAGTTTTTTTCACCGGACTGGTCAACGGGACGGTCAGGTCTGCAACGCACCAAACTTGGCTCTCCCTTTGGGAGTGAGCCAGAAATAGAAATATGCCAGTGGCATATTTTAGGGCGAGTGGGATAAACGCCGAAGGCAAACCACAGAAAAGACTTGCTGCGCCGTAGGCGCAGACTGAGAGGGCTTTTTGCAAACTTGCCGATGCATCGCCCTCTCAGTCACCTTCGGTGACAGCTCCCCCAGAGGGGGAGCCAAGTCTAGACCTGCAAGCCGTCCTGTTGCGATCACTGCGGCCGTCCGCGGCGGGGGTAAGCACCCTCCCTACGTCAGACCTGTCAGATCTCAGCGCCGTACCAAAAACCACCCTTTTGAAAGAAAGGCTTTCATTTTTTCAACAAAAATCCCCCGAACGGCATCTTTCTGCCGCCCGGGGGATCCTCTCTCGAAAATGATTTACTTGTCCTCGCCGACGAAGCGGATATAGCCGTCGCCCAGCTCGGCCACCCGGGCCAGGGACTCCACCCGGACCCCCAGCTCACGCAGGCGGTCGCCGCCGGGCTGGAAGGACTTCTCCACGGCGATGCCGCAGCCCACCAGCGTGGCGCCGGCCTGCTTCACGATGTCGATAAGGCCCAGCATGGCCGCGCCGTTGGCCAGAAAATCGTCGATGATGAGCACCCGGTCGCCGGGTTTCAGGAACTTTTTGGAGACAATGACCGTGTTCACGTTGTTATGGGTGAAGCTGACCACCTTGGAGGAGTAGACCTCTCCGGCGATGTTCTTGGTCTTGCTCTTCTTGGCGAAGATAACGGGCACATCAAACTCCAGCGCCGCCACGCAGGCGATGCCGATGCCGCTTGCCTCGATGGTGAGGATCTTATTCACATGGTCCTCCTTGAACAGGCGGTACCACTCCCGGCCCATCTCCTGAAAGAGCTTCACGTCCATCTGATGGTTCAGAAAGCTGTCCACCTTGAGCACTTCGCCCTGCTCAATAATACCGTCTTTTCTGATCCGATCCTCCAGCAGCTTCATTTCTCAGCGTCCCCCTCGATACAAACGAAATATGTAACCCCTATTGTATCCTCTCCGAGGGAAAACGGCAACTGTTTTTTTGACAATTTTCGCTCACTTTGTCCACTTTTCCGCCATGACCACATCGCGCAGATAGGCGGCAAAGGCGGCGTACTCCTCCTGCGTCAGCTCCGCCGGACAGGACATGACCACCAGATCGTGGCCGGGGATGCCGTCGTGGTAGGTGGGGTGGACGTGAGGGAAGGAATTTTCCACAAATCCGCAGCGCTCATAAAAGCCCCTGCGGCGGCGGGAAATGTCGTCCCCCGGCGGGTCGATCTCCAGAATGACCGGAATGCCGGCCTCCCGGAGCTTGGCCAGCGCCTGCGCGCCATAGGAGCGCCCGCGCAGCTCAGGCCGGGTGCAGAAGTGCTCCACATAGCGGAAACCCGGCCCCTCCCAGTAAAGGCATTCGCCCACCCATTCGGCGCCGTCATAGATCAGCGTGAAGCGGTAGTCCGCCGCGTTTTCCACAACCAGGCGCTGAAACTGCTCCGTGCGCTGCTCGTGGTAGGGAAAACTGGCCTGATAGAGCTTCAGCGCGTCCTCATAGAGGGGGTGGCTCACATCGGTCAGCCGTTCAAACTTCAACATCTCCGCTCACCCTTTCAGCTTCTGCCACTGGGCCACGGCCAGCTCGTCGCAGCGGTTGTTGTAGGGGTTGGAGGCGTGGCCCTTCACCCAGTGGAGGTTCACGGTGTGCTTTTCGCACAGATCCAGCAGCTCTCCCCACAGATCCGGGTTCAGGGCGGGCTTTTTGTCGCTCTTGACCCAGCCCCGCTTCCGCCAGCCCACGGCCCAGCCCTTCTCCAGCGCGTCAATGACGTACTTGGAGTCGGAGTACAGCTCCACGACGCAGGGCTCCTTCAGGGCTTTTAAGCCCTCGATCACGCCGGTCAGCTCCATGCGGTTGTTGGTGGTGTTTCTCTCGCCGCCGGACAGCTCTTTTTTGAACTGGCCGAACATCAGAATCGCCGCCCAGCCCCCCGGCCCCGGGTTGCCGGAACAAGCGCCGTCGGTATATAAAGTTAA